>CAIYUO010000057.1 GCA_903929425.1 uncultured Bacteroidota bacterium | reverse complement strand
CATCTAAAAAACCAATGATACCCAACCAAACCGTACATAATATCATTAATCGAATGTATACCTTGTCTAAATTTGCGAATAATAATGTTGGCACCAAAACACTCAATAAAATAATAATACCCCCCATTGTTGGTGTTCCCTTTTTTTGTTGCTCTCCTGCTAAACCTAGCTCTCTTACCGTTTCTCCAATTTGCTTTTTTTGTAAAAACAAAATCATTCGCTTACCAAATACAGTTGCTATAAATAATGACAACAATATGGCCATCGCAATTCTAGAAGTCAAAAACTGAAATACCCCTAATCCAGGAATACTAAAGTGTTTATCTAAAAATGAAAATAATTGGTAAAGCATGATTTTTATTTTTCTAATTCTTTGAATAATATTGTTAATTGTTCTTTATCATCAAAATGCGACTTAACGCCATTTACATCTTGATATTTTTCATGTCCTTTTCCTGCTACCAAAATAATATCGCCAGCATTTGCAAAGCTGATGGCAGCTTTGATAGCCTCATGCCTATCTACAATTTTTAAATATTTTCTTTTTGCTGCACTTGTCAACCCCTCTTCCATATCAGCTAAAATTGAATTAGGATCTTCGGATCTTGGGTTATCACTAGTTAAAATAACCTTGGTACTTAAATCACATGCCACCTGAGCCATAATGGGGCGCTTTGTTTTATCTCGGTCACCACCACATCCAACTACCGTTATTACATTTTCATCACCCTTTCTTAGCTTAGCAATAGTTGTTAATACATTTTCAAGTGCATCTGGTGTATGCGCATAATCAACAATACCAATGATATTAGTTTTGCTAATGAAATAGTCAAATCTTCCTTCTGCACCGGTCAATGCACTTAATTCAATTAATACCTTTTCGGCATTCTCACCTAATTGAATGGCTACTCCATAAACAGCTAAAAAATTATAGGCATTAAAAATTCCAATCAAACGACAATGCACTTCCTTGTCATTAACTAACATAACCAAACCCGTCAATTGATTTTCTAAAATCTTCCCTTTATAATTGGCTGGAGCATGTAATGCATACGTTAACTTTTTTGCTTTTGTATCCAATAACATATTCGAACCATTCTTATCATCTAAATTGGATAAAGCAAACGCAGTGGAAGGCAAATGATCAAAGAACGCTTTTTTAACATTAAAATATTCCTCAAAAGTTTTATGATAATCTAAATGATCATGAGTAATATTGGTGAAAGCACCGCCCACAAATTGCAATCCAGTAATACGATGTTGATGAATAGCATGACTGCTGCATTCCATAAAAACATGGCTACAACCTAATTCAACCATTTGGTTCAACAAACCATTTAATTGAATGGGATCTGGTGTCGTATGCGTTGAAGGAATTATGGTATCACCAATTTGATTCTGAACCGTACTAATTAAGCCACATTGATAACCTAAATTTGTAAATAACTTAAATAACAATGTTGCTACGGTTGTTTTTCCATTAGTGCCCGTTACCCCTAGTAATTTTAGTTTTGCAGAAGGCTCATTATAAAATTGATGCGCCATGATCGCAACTGCTTCTTGCGCATTCGCAACTACCAAATAAGTAATATCATTCACCAATATAGTAGGCAATTGCTCGCAAACAATTACCGAAGCTCCTTTTTCAATAGCCATCGCAATAAATTGGTGACCATCCGCCTGAACTCCTTTTATAGCAACAAATACACTATCCTTAATTACTTTTCTAGAATCTATTTGTATATCTACAATTTGCAATTGTGTAGATCCAACTACTTCTCTTAATGATACTCCAAATAATATTGATTGTAAGTCCTTCATTAGTTTAATTGGATTTGTATTTGCTGTCCCTTTAAAATTGACTGCCCTTGCGCTAAACTTTGAGATACCACCTTCCCCTTTCCATAACATTTAACCATTAATCCCATTTTTTCACATAACCAAATGGCATCTTGAAGCTTCATTCCAATAATATTTGGCATGGCTTTATCATCCATACTTTGTCCTGCAGTTTTAACATTCAATCCAACACCTTGTACCTGCAACCAATCATAATTTAAGGATGAATCTTGATATGGAATTTGCATGTGTTTAGTAATGCTATTAAAACTAGTTTTCGATAAAGCATAGTTAAAAGACTGACTATCTTTTAGCTTAAAGGCTTGAGTCAATTCTAATTTATTTTGGATATAAGTCGAATACAATCTGTCAGCAATTTCTTTCCAAACTGGACCTGCTACAGATGCACCATAATGATTTGCTGCATGTGGTTTATTAATAATGATAACTGCAATGGTATACTGAGGATTGTCTGCAGGAAAATAGCCAACAAATGATGATTGAAAAATATTTTCAGAGTAAAATTTATTGCCATTTGAAACCAATGCAGTTCCGGTTTTACCAGCTACTTTATATAAACTATTCGTAAATAATTTTTTTGCTGTTCCATTAATACATACACCTTCTAATGCGATACGTAAATTTTTAATGGTATTGGGTGATGCCATTGTCCATGGATACGCTTTCGGCTCAATAGATTTAATCACCCTTCCTTCTTCTTTAATAGTGTTGACTAAATATGGACGCATCATGACACCATTATTTGCAATACTATTATATAATGTTAATGTTTGAATGGGTGCGATGGCAATATTATAACCAAATCCCATCCATGGGAATGTTGTTGCAGCCCATAATTTACTTCCTGGTCTTGTAATTTGAGGCCTTCCTTCACCTATTAAATCAATACCTGATGTTGAATCAAGTCTTAATTTTGAAAGTTGTTTATAATAAATTTGTGGATTTGAAATAAAATTATTGACAATTAATTTTGCCATGCCCACGTTAGAACTTTCTTCAAATGCATGTAATACAGTGGTTTCATGTGTTCCACTTGTTTCTGCATCTTTTACTTGTTTTCCACCATAACTCCATAAACCTCCTTCAATATTAATTTTATCTTCTAATTTAACACCATGTTCTAACGCATTCAACAAAGTGACTAATTTAAAGGTAGATCCTGGTTCGGTTACACGTGTTGCATAATTTAAATTTTCTGAATACTTGCCTTCTCCTACTTTACCCAAATTAGCAATGGCTTTAATTTTACCAGTCTTCACTTCCATGACCATGGCTACACCCGTTTGAGCATCATTTAAAACCATCATATTATTTAATGCCTTTTCTGTAACCTGCTGAATAAAAATATCAATATTAGAAACAATATCTTTTCCAGTTTGTGGTGCTATTAAAAATTCACCATCCTGCACAGGCACCGTTACGCCCCCTGCAATGGCTCTCACCAATTGTCTTCCATTTTGACCAGCTAATACGGTATCGTAAGAACTTTCTAATCCTACTTTGTGTTCATCTCTTGCTAATCCAATAGTTCTATAGCCAAGATTTGCATATGGATTTAATCTAGTATTAATTTCAATAGCGATAAAGCCACTTTTATATTTACCTAATTTAAATAATGGAAATTTAGAAAGCGCTAAATACTGTTGATAATCGATTTTCTTTTTGAACTCAAAATTTGGCTCTTTTGCATCAAACGCCTTTGTTAATATTGTTTTATAATCATACGGCGTTTTATCTTTAAATAAATAGGATAAGGAATCACAAAGTGTGTCAATTTTTTCTCTAAATAATTTCCCATTTTTTTCATGCAAAGGACCTACTCTAAAATCAATTAAAATATCAAACTTGGGCATATTGGTACTCAACATTTGACCATCATCACTATATATTGTTCCACGCTCAGCTGGAATGGAAATGATTCTTTGATGCAAGCTATCACTCAATCCTCTCCAATAACTACCCTGTATTTGTTGAATATAAAATGCTTTCCCCAAAATGGCGAAACAAATAAGTACAACAAAAATGTAACTCAAATATACCCTCCATAATATGTCGCGTTTAACGTCCATTATTGAGCTAAATTTTGAGTGGATAATATTTTCTTTTCTAATGGAACACGAATAGGCATTTCCTTAGCAACAATAAGACCATAAGGCTTCATTGCATTTTCAACTTGATCAGCTTGACTGCGTCGCATAAGATCAGCCTTTAAGGTTTTATATTCGTACTGTAATTCCTTGATGTGTTTTTGTGATGCATTTATTTGTCTCACCGTTTTATCGGCAAGATGCCCATTCGCTATGTAGAGTATAGCTAAAAAAGCCAAGTATAAAAAGAATGGGATGTTCATGACAATCCATTCGACTTTAAGAATGCTTTTCAATGCATTCTTAGGGGCTTGTTTTTCGGGTACTGACATACGGTTTATAATCTTTCGGCAGCACGCAATTTTGCGCTTCTGCTTCGATTGTTTTCTTTCATCTCTTTTTCAGAAGCCACTACAGGTTTTTTTGTAATGATCTTCCAAATCACTTCTCTAGGGTTGGAGAGAAATGGGTTTGTTTTGTTTTCTTCTTCAGGCGCAACTTTAAAAGCATTCTTCACCATTCTGTCTTCAATCGAATGAAAGGTAATAATCACTGCACGTCCGCCTGGCTTGATTACAGCAGGCAATTGTGCAAGAAATTCATTCAATACTTCCATCTCTTCATTTACAACAATGCGAATGGCTTGAAAAACCTGCGCCCAATATTTATTGGGATTTCCTTTTACAACAGATGCAATTAATGTTTTAAAATCCTGTACTGTGTTTAGTTTTACATGTTTGCGGTTGTCAACAATATGTTTTGCTAAAGTTTTCGAGTTTGTCACTTCCCCATACTGTTCAAACATTTTGTGCAATGCTGTTTCGCTAAAAGTTTCTATCACCTGCGCAGCGGTCTTATCCTGCCATTGATCCATTCTCATATCGAATGGGCCATCAAAACGCGTTGAAAAACCTCTTGAGCCTTCGTCAAACTGATGACTACTAACACCTAAGTCAGCAAGTACACCGTCCACTTGGTCAATTTTGTGCAATCTTAGAAACCTTTGTAGGTACCTGAAATTTTCTGGAACAAATAAAACACGATCATCATTTGGTAAGTTTTTTTTTGCATCAGCATCTTGATCAAAAGCAATTAAACGACCTGCTGGTCCTAGTTTTGATAAAATACCTCGGCTATGTCCACCTCCTCCAAATGTTACATCAACATACACACCTTTAGGTTGTATATTAAGATGATCCATTGTTTCGTGAAATAATACAGGTACATGATAATCAGATTGTGGAATGTTGGATGTAGGGTTGGTCATCGCTTTTCCTTAATCTTTTTTATTAATGCCTGACATTACTTCTTGCGCCAGATTACTAAATTCATCTGCAGAGAAATCCTCAAAGAGCTGTTTATATGTACTTGCATCCCAGATCTCAAATCGATCTAATGCGGCAGCTAACACAATTTCTTTACCAGGTAGTGCAAACTCTCTTAAAGTTGGAGGTAATAATAAACGGCCTGCGCTGTCCATTTCTACTTCGGTTGCTCCCCCTAAAAATTGACGTCTAAACTGACGCACCTTAGGATCAAAGTCATTCAATTGGCTAATCTTATCTAATATTTTTTGCCAGCTATTAATCGGATAAAGTGTCAAACACTTTTCAAATCCTCTACTAACAATAAAACGTGTCTCCCCTTCCGCCAGCTGTTTTTTTAAACTGCCCGGAACTAGGAAACGCCCTTTAGCGTCGATAGTTGATTGATATTCTCCGTGAAAGCCTGTCATTGTTAATAATTAGTGTGATTTTTACCACTTGTTAACACAAAATAACACTTTTTACCACTTTTAATGGCAAAATAGACCCTTGTAGTTTTCCACAAGTAATAAACCGGCCTACAAATGAATACAGCAAAGGATTTGAGCAAATTTTAGGTTAATTTTTGAAAATTATGCTGTTAAAAGCTGTGGAAAACCCCAATTTAAAGGTTTATAACTAGTGAATTAGGCTATAAAATGGCTCCTATGTACCTTTACACTATGTTCAATAAGCCGAAATTAGCAATTGAGAATTTTGATTATTCACTATCTGATGAGCAAATTGCCTATACACCCGCACCTAATAGAGGGGATAGTAAACTTTTAGTTTGGGATCAAACTGTTATAGCAGAAAGTAACTATTCAAATATTGCAAGCTACTTACCTACAAATAGCATAATGCTTTTTAATAATAGTAAAGTAATTGCAGCAAGAATTTTATTTGAAAAAATAAATGCAGAAAACAATACAAGTGTTATTGAAATTTTTTGTTTAGAACCTACACCCGCATACACGCCTGTTATACTTGCGATGCAAGCAAAACATAAAGTAGCGTGGAATTGCTTAGTAGGTGGTGCTAAGAAATGGAAAGAAACAATACTTACAAAAGAAGTTACGATCAATGAAAACACATTTAATTTTTTCGCAAAAAAAATAATTCAATCAGAAGGTAAATTTGTAATTGAATTTTCTTGGGATCATCCACAATTAACATTCTCTGAGATTCTTACGCATATTGGCAATATCCCTTTGCCTCCTTACATTCAACGTAAAACGAGTGAGCAGGATAAAGATAGATATCAAACCACTTATGCTATTGAAGAAGGTTCAGTTGCTGCTCCGACTGCTGGACTTCATTTTAGTAAATCTGTTTTTAATAGTTTAAAGGATAAAAATATTCATCAAAAATATTTAACCCTTCATGTAGGTGCTGGCACATTTATGCCGGTCAAGTCAGCTACTATTGATGAGCACAATATGCATGCTGAATTTGTAGAAGTTGAAAGAGATTTAATACAATTTTTATTTGATCATGCGGAACAAAAAGAAGCTAACAGTTTAAAGCATACAAATACCCCTCCAATTATTGCGGTAGGTACAACTAGCTTACGAACTATTGAGTCCTTATATTGGATGGGCGTAAAGGCATATTTACATATGCAAGAAAACAATAAATATATAGGACAACAAGATCTTAACTTAGGGCAATGGGAAGCATATGAGTTAGCTGACCATCAATTGCCTATTCAAGTAGCTATGAAAGCATTAATAGACTGGTTGGATAATAACAAAATAAGTAAGCTTATTGCAAAAACTCAACTAATGGTGACCCCAGGTTATGAATTTAAAATTTGTGAAGCATTGGTTACTAATTTCCACCAGCCTAAATCAACATTGTTATTAATCATAGCCGCCATTACTGGAGATCAATGGAAATTTGTATACCATCATGCATTAAACAATTCATATCGATTCCTGAGTTATGGTGATGGATGTTTATTTTGGATTAAGTAATCGGTAAAGTAACTATCATTTTTGTTCCAACACCTTCCTCGCTTTCAACTTTTATTTTTCCTTTATGAATATCTATGACCCATTTCACATAGCTCATCCCTAATCCAAAACCTTTTACATTGTGGATGTTACCTGTATGTGCGCGATAAAATTTTTCAAAAATATGCTTTCTGGTATCCGGACCCATTCCGATTCCTTTATCCTCTATGATGATTCGTATTTCTGTTGGTAAAGTAAGCGTGGTTATTGTAATATCAATAACGTCCTTTGAATATTTAATGGCATTGTCAATTAAATTAGAAAATACATGTAATAGATATTCCTTATCCCCCTCAATTTCAGAAGGATCAGCTTCAAAAACGGTATGCACGGTTGAAGGCTTTCCGTCTAATTGTAATTTAAAACTATCTAATATGCCAAAAAGCAAATCATGCATGTCAACGGGTTGCTTGTTTAAATAATATTCCTTTTTTTCTAGTTGCGCTGCTTGTAAAATAACTTCAACATGCTTGTTCATGCGCAAATTCTCTTCCTTAATAATGGTACTAAAATAATCGACCGACTTAGTATTTGATTTAACCTTTTCACTTTTTATGGCATCTACTGCTAAGGATATTGTAGCTAATGGCGTTTTTAACTCATGGGTCATATTGTTAATAAAATCTCTTTTGATTTCATTTAATCTTTTTTGTGTAAACAATGACTTGACGGTAATAAAAAAAGCAGCCAATACAATAAAAACAAACAATACAGCACCTATAATTACCCATTGCAAACTATGCAATAAATATATTCTTACTTTAGGAACTAAAATAATAATGGTTTCAAAAGGTCCTACTGGTTCAATGATGTCTTGGGGAATTACTGATACCCTGCATTCTAAATTATTAACTTCATCAATAAATGCGTCTTCGAACTTTGCACTTTTTAATTCTATGTTTCCTTTTTTGTCGGAAACAGCAAACTCATAATTCAAATCAGTTACTCCATATTTTGTCAAAGCTGCCTTTATACTTGCATTTATTTCTTTTTCATTATACACATCTGCAATGGAAGATTCATCAAAGCTATGAATATGATATTCCTGATCTAGACCCTGACGCCTTTTTGGGAAACGCAACGAAAGCCCGGAATTCATTTTTTTACTCACTTCATTAGACACGATAACTGCTGATTGATTTAATTTATCCGATAATTGATTTTTGGATAAAATAAACAACCCTTGCAACCAAGTTATTTGAATAAATAATATGCCGACAATGGACAATGCAATTAATATAAATATGATCGGAAAAGTCTTCTTCATATAACACCAACTAATAAATTAAATTTCTTACGTGAATATATAAAAAAAAATCCCTCAGTAGTACACCAAGGGATTTTTGAACCTATAATTTTTTGTTATTATCAACTATAAAACGCCTTCCACTAAAACAGTAGCTTTGTTGTCAAACACTTCAACAAATCCTCCTTGTATTGCATAGGTTTCAGCAGCACTTCCTTTATGTAATACTTTTACTTTACCTATACCCAATGCACTCACTAATGGAGCATGTTTGTCTAACACTTCGAATAACCCATCAATGCCTGGCAATTGAACACCTTGCACATCGCCACTGAATAATTTTTTTTCGGGTGTTAATATTTCTAACAACATGATTTCGTTTTATTAAATTAAGCCATCATTTTTTTACCTTTCTCAATAGCATCTTCCAACGTTCCAACTAAGTTAAAAGCAGCTTCTGGATAGGCATCTACCTCACCGTCCATGATTGCATTAAATCCACGAATGGTGTCTTCGATTGAAACGAATACCCCTTTTAATCCTGTGAACTGTTCAGCTACGTGGAAAGGTTGAGATAAAAAACGTTGTACACGACGAGCACGTGATACTACTAATTTATCTTCGTCACTTAATTCATCCATACCTAGGATAGCGATGATATCTTGTAACTCCTTATAGCGTTGTAAAATCATTTTTACTTTCTGTGCGGTATCATAATGTTGAGCACCTACAATTGCAGGCGTCAAAATTCTTGAAGTTGAATCCAATGGATCCACCGCAGGATAAATACCTAAATCGGCAATTTTACGAGACAATACAGTTGTCGCATCCAAGTGCGCAAAAGTAGTTGCTGGTGCCGGATCTGTTAAGTCATCTGCAGGTACATATACCGCTTGTACAGAGGTAATTGAACCATTTTTTGTAGATGTAATACGCTCTTGCATTAATCCCATTTCAGTTGCTAATGTAGGTTGATATCCCACCGCACTTGGCATACGGCCT
>CAIYUO010000056.1 GCA_903929425.1 uncultured Bacteroidota bacterium | reverse complement strand
TTCATTTTCAATAACTTCCTCTCCTGGTTCGCGCTTTTCAAAGTCTTTTAACTTTTCATGAAAACCAGCACTCTCTTTAATAATAGCTACCCTTGCACTTCTTACAAACTCCACTAATCCGAAAGGCTCCAATGCTTTCATTAATTTATTGGTCTCCTCTCTATGTCCTGTCGTTTCAAAAACAATAAAGTCTTTTCTGATCGCTACAGCTCTTGCTCCAAACTCTCTTAATAATCTTTCCACTTTTACTTTCTCCGTAATTTCTTCACTCAACACTTTATATAATGCTAATTCCTGCCACACTATTTCATCATTGGTATTAAAATAGGCTTTTAATACTTCCACTTGCTTTTCAATTTGACGTACCACTTTTAAGACTACATCACGTGACTCTTCCACCACAATAGTGAAACGGTGTATTCCTTGTACTTCAGATGGAGAAGTATTTAAGCTTTCGACATTTATTTTTCGTCTTGAAAAAATAATGGCAATACGATTTAACAACCCCACTTGGTTTTCGGTATACACTGTAATGGTGTACTCTTGTTTCTCGTTATTGTGTGTCATAATAAATTCGGTTTCTTTAATAATATTTACTTCACTACTTAAGTCTGATTTCACTTACAGAACATCCTTGTGGAACCATTGGAAATACATTGTTTTCCTTACCTACCATCACTTCTAACAAATAAGATCCTTTATGTGCTAACATTGTTTTTACTGCTCCTTCTAAATCTTTTCTTTGTTCTATTTTAGCACCTTCAATTCCATAGGATTTTGCCAACATAATGTAATCTGGACTTTGAATATCTACAAAGGAATAACGCTTGTCGTTAAATAAATCCTGCCACTGACGAACCATGCCTAAAAACTGATTATTTAAAATAACTATTTTCACATCCACTCCTGTTTGCATAATGGTACCAAGCTCTTGTAACGTCATTTGAAAACCACCATCACCAATTACTGAAATTACCGTTCGGTCTTGTGCTCCAAATTTTGCACCTATCGCCGCTGGTAATCCAAAACCCATCGTACCCAAACCACCTGAGGTAATATTACTTCTTGATTCATTAAACTTAGTATATCTACAAGCAACCATTTGATGTTGTCCTACATCGGTTACCATGATTGCATTACCCTCCGTGATTTCATTTATATTTCTAATCACTTCCGCCATTGTCATTTCATCCGAACTTGGATACATTTCAGGTTGTATACATTGATCATATTCTTGTTTTGCATAATCTGCAAAAACTGCCAACCATTCACTTCTGTCTTTTTGCTCAATACCCAATGTAAGTAATGGAAGTGTTTCCTTACAATCACCCCACACACCTACTGTTGCTTTTACATTTTTATCAATCTCAGATGGATCAATATCTAAATGAATAATTTTTGCTTGCTTCGCGTATTTATCTAATCGTCCTGTTACACGGTCATCAAAACGCATACCCACCGCTATTAATACATCACACTCATTGGTTAAAACATTTGGACCATAGTTTCCATGCATCCCCAACATCCCAACATTTTGTGGATGATCGGTAGCTAATGCACTTAATCCTAAAATCGTCCAAGCAGCAGGCATCCCTGACTTTTCAATGAATTTTTTAAATTCTTTCTCCGCCTTTCCTAAAATCACTCCTTGTCCAAAAATGACTAACGGCTTTTTTGCATTGTTAATTAAGGCAACGGCTTCATCAATATATTCTTTTCTAATAACAGGTTTTGGACGATAGGATCTAATATGATTACATATAGTATAACCAGGATAATCAAATTTTTGTAATTGTGCATTTTTTGCAATGTCAATTAATACTGGACCAGGACGACCACTACGTGCTAAATAAAATGCTTTTGCTAATACTGCAGGAATTTCTTCGGCATCTGTTATTTGATAATTCCATTTTGTAACCGGCATGGTAATATTTATCACATCGGTTTCCTGAAATGCATCCGTTCCTAATAAATGTGCGAATACTTGTCCTGTAATACACACAAGTGGTGTACTATCAATCATAGCATCCGCAAGTCCAGTTACTAAATTAGTTGCACCTGGTCCACTTGTTGCAAATACCACACCCACTCTCCCAGAACTACGCGCATAACCTTGTCCAGCATGTATTCCACCTTGCTCATGACGTACCAATATATGACTTAGTTTTTCCTTATAATCATACAAGGCATCATAAATGGGCATAATTGCACCGCCTGGATATCCAAAAATGGTATCCACTCCTTCGGCAATACATGCTTCGAGTACCGCCTGTGATCCTGTTAATTGTTTCTGTTCCATAATTTCATTTTACTTTTTCCCATTCATCACTTTAAAGCCACCGGCTTTAAAGTTCATCCGTTACACATCCTTCACTAGCATCCTTCACCAACTTTGCATATTTATACAACACTCCATTGGTTACTTTTAATTTAGGTGCTGGTTGTGCAGCGCGACGCTTTGCGATAGTTGCTTCGTCTACTTTTAAAGTCATTGTTCTTTTTGGTACATTCAATTCAATCATGTCACCGTCTTCAACAAGTCCTATCAATCCTCCTTTGTAAGCTTCAGGTGTGATATGACCAATTACAAATCCGTGAGTACCACCACTGAAACGGCCGTCCGTAATTAAAGCCACTGATTTTCCTAAGCCCGCACCAATAATCGCTGATGTTGGTTTTAACATCTCTGGCATACCCGGAGCACCCACTGGACCCACGTTTTTAATTACAACTACATCACCTTCTTGTATCTTTTTTGAATTAATGCCTTCAATTAATGCATGCTCTCCATCAAATACGCGAGCAGGGCCTTCAAACATATCACCTTCCTTACCTGAAATTTTTGCAACACTTCCTCCAGTTGCTAAATTGCCATACATGATTTGTAAATGACCTGTTGCCTTAATCGGATTTTCTTTTGGAAGAATTATTTTTTGTTGGTCAAAATCTAAATCAGGCGCAGTCGCTAAATTCTCAGCAATAGTTTTACCTGTTACCGTTAAACAATCACCATGCAACCAACCTTGTGCTAACATATATTTCATCACTGCTGGCACACCACCATATTGATGTAAGTCCTGCATTAAATATTTACCCGATGGTTTAAAGTCGGCCAATACTGGAATTTTATCACTAATGGTTTGAAAATCATCCTGTGTAAATTCAACACCTACACTTTTTGCCATGGCTATCATATGTAATACTGCATTAGTACTTCCGCCCAATACCATAATCACCGCAACTGCATTTTCAAATGCCTTGCGTGTCATGATATCTTTTGGTTTTATATCACGCTCTAATAATAATCGTATAGCAGCTCCTGCATCTTTACACTCCTGTTGTTTCTCTTCACTCAATGCTGGATTACTTGACGAATAAGGCAAACTCATTCCTAATGCTTCAATCGCAGAAGCCATTGTGTTGGCTGTATACATCCCGCCACATGCACCCGCACCTGGACATGCATGTTGTACAATGCCTTTAAAATCAGCTTCATCCAATTGTCCTGCCATTTTTTGTCCTAATGCTTCAAAAGCAGAAACAATATTTAAGTCCTGTCCTTTATAATGACCTGGTGCGATCGTTCCACCATATAACATTAAAGATGGGCGATTTAAACGACCCATGGCGATTAAAGAACCTGGCATATTTTTATCACAACCAGGAACCGTTATTAATCCATCATAATATTGAGCACCACAAACAGTTTCAATACTATCTGCAATTACATCGCGACTCACTAAGGAATAACGCATACCATCGGTACCATTACTCATTCCGTCACTCACGCCAATGGTATGAAAAGTTAATCCTACCAAGTCCTGTTCCCAAACACTTTTTTTAACATCAGCAGATAGTGCATTCAAATGCATATTACAAGTGTTACCATCGTAACCCATACTAACAATTCCTACTTGTGCTTTATGCAAATCAGCATCTGTTAAGCCAATGCCATAAAACATAGCTTGTGCCGCTGGTTGCGTAGGATCAAGTGTGATTGTTTTTGAATATTTATTTAATTCCATAGTTATCATTTTAGATAATCGTTGATTTATGTAAACGCTCATGAATAGGATGTGTTTCCCCTTTTGCATGACGCTCAATAAATTCACAAATCAAATCACCAATAGCTGTTGTCGTATAAGAATTCATAGGGTCAATATCCTTTGTTACAAAACCGCTATTCAAACACCATGCAGCCGCTTCTCTGACAATACTTGCCTCTTTCAATAATCCAAAATGTTCTAACATCATAGCTGATGATAAAATAGAACCCAATGGATTAGCAATATCTTTTCCTTTTGCTTGCGGATATGATCCATGAATTGGTTCAAACAAAGCCACCGTATTTCCAACAGATGCAGATGGCAGTAATCCTAATGAACCTGCTAAAACCGATGCTTCATCACTTATAATATCACCAAATAAATTCTCTGTTAATACCACATCAAATTGTGCAGGATTCAAAATGATTTGCATAGCCGCATTGTCCACAAATAAAAAGTCAACAATAACATCTTTATAATCCTTTGCAATTTCTTGTACCACTTTTCTCCAAAGTCTTGAAGTTTCTAACACATTTGCTTTATCAATCAGTGTTAATCTTTTTCTTCTATTTTGTGCATGCTTAAATGCTAAATGAGCTATACGTTGAATTTCCATAACAGAATACGAACAATCGTCCTTCGCTACCGTTCCATCCTCACTTAAACTTTTTGCACCAAAATAAATACCACCCGTTAACTCTCTATATATTACAAAGTCTACATTTTCTAAATACTTTGGCTTTAAAGGTGTTAAATGTTGTAAAGCTGCATATGTTGTTACTGGACGTATGTTTGCAAATAACTGTAACTCCTTTCTTAATTTTAGTAAACCTTGTTCAGGTCTTACTTTTGCAGTTGGATCATTATCATATTTTGGATCGCCAATAGCACCAAATAAAATAGCATCACTTTGCTTACATATGGCTAAGGTTTCATCCGGTAAAGGATTACCTGTTGCATCAATGGCACAAGCACCCATTAAGGCCTGCTCATAAGTGAATTCATGATTATAATACTTCGCAATAGTATCTAATACTTTGATGGACTGTTGTGTAACTTCTGGACCAATGCCATCTCCTAATATAACTGCTATTTTCTTTTGCATAATTTATAGATTTGTTTTTTCGTAAGCTTCAATTTCAGGTTTCATGTTCAATAAATAATCGATGTCGTCGTATCCATTTAACATGCATGTTTTTTTATAAGAATTGATGTCAAATTTCTCTTGCGCACCAGTTGTGTCAATTGTAATGGTTTGAGCTGCTAAGTCAACAGTCAATGTATCATTTGCACCATGCGCAAATATTTGTTGCAAGAAGGCGTCTGAAACCGTTACAGGCAATACACCATTGTTTAATGCATTGTTTTTGAAGATGTCAGCAAAAAAACTTGACACCACCACTTTAAATCCATAATCTTGAATACTCCATGCAGCATGTTCACGTGATGATCCACATCCAAAGTTTTTAGCAGCTACTAAAATTTCACCACTGAATTGTTTTTGATTTAATACAAAATCAGCTTTTGGTTTTGTTTCATCATCATTTTCGTATCTCCAGTCTCTGAATAAATTTTTTCCAAAACCATCCTTAGTTGTCGCCTTTAAAAAACGCG
>CAIYUO010000055.1 GCA_903929425.1 uncultured Bacteroidota bacterium | reverse complement strand
GCTGGAAGGGCTTAGTCGCTAATCCTATTGCTAGAAGTAAAATGAAGGACTCTACTTTACAAGCAGCACAAGCAAAAGCCGATCTTAAAATGCGTGAAGACTGGGTAGTGAATGATGGCCTTTTAAATTTCACAGGAAAACTAAACGGCGAAAATTTAGCGACTATAAAACAATATGGTGATATCGAAATGTATATCGATTGGCGTATCCAAGAAAAGGGAGATGCTGGTGTTTATTTAAGAGGAACTCCTCAGGTTCAAATATGGGATACCAGTCGAAGAGAAGTAGGTGCACAAGTGGGTAGCGGAGGCTTATACAATAATCAAAAAAATGTAAGTAAGCCCTTGGTTGTTGCTGATAACAAAGTAGGTGAATGGAATACATTTCATATTATCATGAAAGGAGACAAGGTTACGGTTTATTTAAATGGAATTTTAGTGACTGATCATATACCACTAGAAAATTATTGGGATCGCAATATTCCATTATTTGTAAAAGAACAAATTGAATTACAGGCACACGGCACTTTTGTTTCTTACCGAAATATTTACGTAAGAGAATTACCTCCAACCGAATCCAACAAATTAAATGAGCAAGAAATAAAAGAAGGTTTTAGTTTATTATTTGATGGCACCAATATTAATCAATGGACAGGCAATAAAGCTGGTTATTTAATCCAAGAGGGTGCATTGGTGGTAAATCCAGAAAATGGATCGGGTGGTAATTTATATACGAATGAAGAATATAGTGATTTTATTTATCGTTTTGATTTTCAATTAACCCCAGGAGCCAATAATGGTATTGGTATACATGCTCCACTCGAAGGTGACGCCGCCTATTTAGGTATGGAAGTTCAGGTATTAGATAGTGAACATCCAATGTATGCTGAATTGCAGCCTTATCAATATCACGGCTCAGTGTATGGTGTTATTCCAGCGAAAAGAGGCTTTTTAAAGCCAACGGGTGAATGGAATAACGAAGAAATAATAGTAAAAGGAACCAATATTAAAGTGACTTTAAATGGCAATGTGATTGTTTATGGAGATTATGCATTGGCTTCAAAAAATGGAACCATCGATCACAAAATGCATCCCGGATTATTAAATAAAACTGGACATATTGGATTTTTGGGTCATGGTGATATAGTTAGGTATCAAAACATGCGCATTAAAAGAATATAATTAATATTACAACCATAAAAAAAGCCCTTCCAAATTTGGAAGGGCTTTTTAATTATATTCAGTAATTAAATACTAGTTAAACAAGTATCTAACACCTAATTGAATTTGATAACGAGAACCTAAACCAGTACTAGGCTTATGAGCTACACTGTATGGAATTCTATTAGCTCCATCCAAATAAGGGAAAGTGTACACAGGTGTTTTACCATCAGCATCAATTTTAGAGTAAACCAACGGAGTTGTTGTGGTAGGAATATAATAAACACCCCAGTCTTTATTCAACAAATTCGTAAGGTTATAAATATCAGCTGTGAAACGGAAAGTGTGCTTATTCTTACCTACTGTAAACTTAACGTCTTGCGTAAAGTTTAAATCTAAACGATGAGTCCATGGTAATACGAATCCATTTCTTTCAGCAAACTGTCCACGACGACTATTTAAATATGAGTTGTTGTTAATGAAATTATTTAATTGATTCCATAACTCATCCTGATTACGTGTATCAGCTATTCCATTAACTGCAGCGGCGTTTGTTAATTTGATTTGAGATTGAAATTCAGGAACATACATTAAATCATTATAAGGAATTCCATCACCATTTACATCATTTTGCACATAGTAAGAAGTAGCATAGTTAGGAGATGCTTCATAAACCATACCTACTGAAGTAACTTGGTCTTTGATAAATTCTTTCTTATATACTACACTCGCAATGATTCTATGAGGCATATAGTTATTAGAATTTCCAATAGTAAAGTCATTAGGATTCTCAGAAGTAACTTTAGATCCCCACATTGTTGCAGCAGTAGAACCACTTACAGCAGCATCCTTAGCTTCTTGTCTTGTATAAGCAGCAGTTAAAATAAAGTTTTTTGTAATTTTTTGAACTTGTAAAGTACCCGTCCAAGCATAACCAGCACTTGAATTAGTCATGTAAATAGCATTACCAATAGATGGGTTATTCGCTGAGTTAACAACACCCGCTTGAGGATAATTTGAAGTTTTAGGGAATCTCATACGGCCATCAGATAATCGAACTAAACCAGAAGAAGGCAAAGCAATATTTTGGAAAACAGATGCATTAATTTGTTTTATATAAGTACCTTCTGCAGTAACTATCCAACCATTTCCTAATTTTTTATCCGCAGCTAAAGTAGATTTAAATACTTGAGGGAATTTATAATTAGGATCTGTTACATTAATTGAATAAGACTTACTTAAACTAGCTGATGCTGCTGGACGGTAAGCATTAACATCAGGACTAAAATCAGGAGATGTAGGCGTTGAAGTATTTGTTTGCGTAAAAGATCCAAATAAAGCCATACCTGAGTTTGAAGCTTGGTTAGAAACCCATACAAATGGAGGTGCACCTTGAAATAAACCAGCACCACCACGAATTTGTAAGGTTTGATCACCATATACGTCGTAGTTAAATCCAATTCTAGGAGAAATTTGTACAGCCATATTTGGAGCTGCTCCTGTATTTGCATGAATACCATTGTAGAATTGCTTTAAAGTATCTACAACAGGATTATATAAGAAGGTGTTATAAAATTTAGTATAGTCAAAACGAATACCATAAGTAATTGTTAACTTATCACTAGCACGGTATTTATCTTGAGCATAAACACCTGATTCAAAATCCTTAGGTCCAACTAATGGGAAAGGTCCATCGCCTAAAGTATATGAAATTCTATATTGTAATGGTTTTGTACCCAACCCATTTGCAGAATTTATGAAATCATTTAAGTTAGCAAATCGATATACACCTTGATAGTCTGGAGAGAATCCATTTAAATATTTTTTAAATGAAGTTTGAGTTCCAAGTGTAATTTCATGTTTACCTGCATAAAAAGTTAAGTTATCATTAAATTGATAAACATCTGTATTCAATTTATTGCCATAGGTATATAATTCATGACCAAAAGAAGTAAATGGTTTTCCATTACCATCTAAGATATCAACCATCGGGAAGTTAACATTAGAAGTCAATGCATTTCTGTAATCTCTTAATGCTGAGTATCCAATTTGTAATTTGTTACTCATTCTATTGCTAATTTTAGAATTCAACTCAGCAATGAAAACTTTAGCATTATTATTTATTTCATAACCTGCACCAAAGAAAGGCAATGCACTAGTACCTGCTTGTCTAGTTGAAACTGATCCACTATTTGATGGTGGAATTTGATTAGCCGATTTTAAATAATTGTATTTGAAAGTAAATGTATTATTAGCATTAATATTCCAATCTAATTTAATAGTTAAACGCTTTGATGATGCTACATAAGAGTATCCTTGGTATGCACCTGGATCGTAGTTGTATTTAGATTTTAAGAAACTAGCTAATTTGTTCAAAGAATCAGCATTTGCTGCAGAAATAGTTGAATTATTAGCAGGATTGCTAGCAGTTGAAGCAGTCCAAGTGGTACCTGGCGTTGTATTTGATTCTTGCTCACCGTTTACAAAAATGAATAATTTATTTTTAATGATAGCCCCACCTGCAGTAAAACCTTTTAAATCGTAGCTATAATCTTGTTTAGGGATTTTAACATTATAAGGTGCAGCATTTACTTCATATCCTTGCCAGTTTTTATTTTTTAAATATTGATAAACTGAACCAGAATAAGTATTAGTACCGCTTCTTGAAACCGAGTTCACACCACCACCAACAAATCCTCCATTCTTTACATCAAAAGGAGAAGTGTTTACTTGGATTTGCTCAATCGCGTCTAAAGAAACTGCGTTCTGTCCTGTTTGACCACCAATATCACCTGATAAACCAAATGAGTTGTTGAAGTTAGCACCATCAATAGTAATGTTGTTCAACTGAGAACTTTGACCAGCAAAAGATCCGCTGTTATAAGTCGGCGTTAATTTGATGATGTCCTTATAAGAACGAGAAATAGTTGGCAAACTTATAATTTGATTTCTATTAAAAGTTTCTTGAGAACCTGTACGTGCGTTATTGAAAACTTTATCTTGTTTATTAGAAGTAACAACAACATCTTTTAATGAACTTGATGCTTCTTTTAAGTTAAAATTTGCTTTAAATGTTTGACCTAATAACAAGTTGATATCATCTTGTTTTTCAGTTTTCAAACCAACATAAGATACTTCCAATGTGTATGGTCCGCCAATTTTTAAGTTGGTTAGGTTATATCTACCGTCAGTACGACTTGTAGTTACATACTTAGTTCCTGTTGGTTGGTGAATTACAGTAATGCTGGCACCAGCAACTCCTGTTTTTCCTACAGTGATTAAACCTTGTATTTCAGCCGTTGTTTCTTGTGCGTTTACTTTAATAGCAGCTATTAAAATAACCAATATCACAGACAAAGCTTGTTTTAAAACACTTTTCATTTTGTAAGGTATTTGTTTATAATTTATGTTAGCGAAATTAAACTAAAACTTGCTAATTAACCATGCTTTTAGTTAACAATTCATTAACTAAATAAAAGAAGTTCAATTTTATTGTTATAAGGGAATGAATATAAAAAATGAAAGAATTATATATGTTTGAAATACAAGTTATTATACATATAAATTAACTTTATTTTATGATAAACAATTGATAATCAATATTTTATTAAATTAATGCTCTAATTGGACCAATAATTCATAGATATTTTTCGCAACTGAACTTACATAATCCGATTTAAAAACAAACTCGTCAATTTGTTGAACTGGGATGATACGTTTTGTTGAACTTGTAATAAAGGCTTCTTTTGCTTCTTTTAGCTCATTGATATTTATGTCTCGAATTTGAAAGGGGATTGAATGTGCTTCGCAAACTTTTAGGATATTTTTTCTTGTTATGCCATTCAACATGTTTTGCTGAGCCGTTACTAAAACATTTTCTTTGGTTACAAGGAAAAAAT
Source organism: uncultured Bacteroidota bacterium (assembly GCA_903929425.1). Taxonomy (GTDB): domain Bacteria; phylum Bacteroidota; class Bacteroidia; order Chitinophagales; family Chitinophagaceae; genus Sediminibacterium. The sequence continues at coordinate 5,437 of CAIYUO010000055.1, read as the reverse complement.
TTGAACGTGGGCACTCACTTATTATTCCATTATAATAATATAAAATATCGTCAGCCCCTTGTTGCTTCATCCAGGGTTGTAACCAAACAGCCATCAAATAGTCCGTTGTTTTTACGTCAGGTATTTGTCTTTGATAAGAATAGGTTGCTAATTTTATTCCTGTTTCAGGTAAATGGATAGTTGGCTCGGCTAACGGTGCTTGAATAATTATTAAGTGTGGATGTTCAATGGTATAACCATCAGGTGCATCTCCTCCAGCAATAATCATTCTAATACCGGAATAGGTTAGTTGATTTTTTTGAATTAACTCCTTTACAATATTTTTTATGTCTTCTCTTGTTTGTGGGATTGTTAATCTCATTTTTTCTGCTGAATGAAAAAAACGATCTAAGTGATCATCAATGAATAAAGGTTTATCGCCGGCTACTCTTAAAAAATCAAAAATTCCATAACCACGTTGTACTAATAAATCGGTAACTGGAACGCCAGCCTTATCAATAGCTTGTATTTGATTATTTGCAAAACAAAATATGCTCATTACTTTAATATTTTTATAAAACTACAAATTAGTATTCATTCATTAGATAGTATAATACATCCAATATAAAAAAAGGCGATCCAATTGGATCGCCTTTTTTTATATAACCTGATAAAATTAATTATCAGTCATTAATTTATTCAATGCTAATTCATTAGCTGAAATTGGCCAAATATAACCAACATCACCAGCTGCTTTTGCAGGTGCACTTCCTTTTGCAGGAATAGTTGATAATAATCTAGTTAAATCATTATTTCTTAAACCTTCGCCTAAAAATTCAATATTTCTTTCAGTCATAATTGCATCCATCAATGCAGTTGGATTTGCAAAATTAGAAGTAGTATAAGTTGTAGTAGCATCTGAACGGCTTCGAACAGCACTTAATAAAGCTACTGCTTGCGCATCAACTGTATTAATACTTCTTACTCTAGCCTCTGCTAAGTTTAACAATACTTCAGCATATCTGATCACAGGAACATAGTCTGTATAAGGACTAGCTACTGCATATTTTGTTAACCAAGATTTAGCTGGGGTACCAGCAACTTTAATAAATGATCTTCTTGAATCAGTTGCTTTCCAACCTGTGTTTGCAATGATTCCTGATGCATTTAATGAATATTCAGCATTACCTACACCACCATTTGCAGAGGAAGGTGAAAAATAATAAGCTAATTGGTTTTGTGTACCAGGGTTGTCTCCAGAAGTTGCAGACATTGGCATACTCAATATAGACTCAGTTGTAGTATATGGTGTTACAAATATTTTAGTATAATCGGTTTGCAAAGCGTGTGCAACTCCTGTTGCTGCAGTAAATGGAGCTGTAGTTGAAACTATTTTGTTTGCTTCAGTAATTACTTTTCCATAATCCTGCATATTTAAATAAACTCTTGTTTTAATTGCAATCGCTGTGTTTTTGTGTGCACGGGTTGTATTATCAGCTGCTGTAGCATATGAACTAGGTAAATTTGCTTCAGCATAGTCTAAATCAGCAATAATTTGCTTGTACACATCAGCTACTGAACTTCTTGCGATGTCAGAAAATCCTGTTCCTTTAATACCTTTTAATCTTAATGGTACGCCTGGTTTTGAACCAGCACCATCTGCATAAGGTCGAGCATAGTATTGTAATAAACTTAAGTATGATAAAGCTCTAACTACCCTTGCTTCTGCAATATATTGATTAGAAGTAGTTGCTGCAACAGCAGTTTGAGTTGCCATACCGTCAATAAATAAATTGGCAGCATTAATCGTAAAATAAGTTTGTGACCACAAATTTATGACTGCAGTCGCACTGTTAGTTGGATTCTGGTTCCAAACGTCAGCTGCAGTTACAAGGTTTGACAATTCATTAATGAAATTGTCTCCTTTTACTTCACCATTAACTAGAAAACGTCCACCATAAAAGTTTCCTGATTTCATGGCACCATAAACGGAAAGCAATTGAGATTTAACTCTTGTTGGAGAGCTAAATGAAGATGCATCAGAAATGGAGGTTTGAGGAACCGGAGTTAATAACTCCTTGTGACAACTCGCTGTTAAGAGTGCAACTCCCAACACCAAAGTCAAAATGTATTTTGTATTAAACTTTTTCATTTTTTTCAATTTTAGATTTTAATAATTAGAAACCAATGTTTAATCCAAATGTGATAGTTCTTGCATTGGCAACTGTGTTTCTATCAACACCTTGAGATGTGTTAGAACCTCCGTTAGAAGAAACCTCAGGATCAGGACCAGGATATTTGGTTAAGATTCCCAAGTTTTGTCCGCTTAGATAAAATCTAGCATTACTTAATTTAAGTTTATTGATCATTGTTTTAGGTAGCGTATAACCAACACTTAAGTTTCTTAACTTAATAAAGTCCCCTTTAAACACATTAATATCAAGTGGTAAAGCTGAACCGTTAGAAACGTTATCTCCAAAAATAGGTTTCGCATATACTTTACCCATGTCTCCTGGGTTATACCAACCTTTAGTAAATACATCGGTAGCATTGTTCCAGAATCTTTGATCATGCAAACCAGAGTTGGTACCATAGTAAACATAAAAATCAAACTGATAAGTTAAGGTTGCTGAAAAATCAAAGTTTTTATACTTGATGTTATTTGTCAAACCACCATAATAATTAGGTTGTGTGTTTTTGTACATAACCGCATCTGCTGCTTGTGTAATTGAAGTACCACCTGTTGAACTTATATACTTTGTTTTACCGTCAGTAGAAGTAGAGTATTGAAATTGACCTGATGGTGCATAGTATTGATAGTAAACAGACTGACCAGCGCTGTTTAAAAATACTCGCTTACCTGTTTGAGGGTCAACGCCAGCTGTTTTTACTACCCACAAATAACCCAAAGGATAACCTGGCATAGTTTGGTTATTTGTCTCTAAACCTGAAGTTGCAGTTTGTAATACTGATAAACCCGGTGCTAATGCAGTAACCATGTTTTCATTATGGGTAATGTTGAAATTAGCACTCCATTGGAAGTCTTGCTTTTCAATGATTTTTGCATCAATTGAAAATTCAAGACCCTTATTATACATTGAACCAACGTTTTGTAATGGACTTCCTGGTAAACCAGCTGAAGGTGACTGCGCCACATTCAAAATCAAACCATCTATGTCATTTCTGTAATAAGCTGCTTCCACTTGGATTCTATTTTTCAAAATTCCAAAGTTTAAGCCGATATCTGTTTTCTTACTTGTTTCCCAAGTTAATTTATTATTTCCTACTGAGTTAAATGCTAAAGTAGATTGGCCACCATATAATCCTGAACCAAATGTAGAGTATGGAGCAAAATCATTGATACCACCAATATTACCTACTTTACCATAGCTCGCTTTTAATTTAAAATTAGAGAAGATAGAAGCTAACTTGCTATCCATCCAGAATTTTTCAGCTGATAATTCCCAACCTGCGCTTGCACCCCAAAAAGTACCTTTCTTTTCACCTAATGCAGAATATTCATCCTGACGAATATTTCCAGATACAAAGTATTTACGATCGTAATTATAGTTTAAACGACTAAAATTAGATAACAAATAGTTTTCACCTAAACCCATTCCAGTTGAGTTTGAATTCACCCAACCTGCTTGAATTACGTTATAATCATTATCAGAAAGTGTAGTTCTGTTAATACCGTATGCTAAGAAGGTTGATCTTTGTTGTTCATTACCTACTAATAAGTTTACTGCATGCTTTTCACCAAATAAATGATCATATTGTGCGGTATTTGTCCACAACCAAGTTTTACTCTTAGTAAAAATTGATGAAGCATTACCACCAGCACTATAACCATCACCAGAAATAGGTGTTTGAAAAATGTCATTGTCTACCATTAAGTAGTCAATACCATATACACTTTTTAAAGTAATGTCTTTAACTGGTTTTACTTGGAAATATAAATTTGATTGAATATGATGTGTTTCAGCATTACTTCTGTTTTTATCAAGTCCAACTACAGGGTTGTAGTATGAAATTGATGTTCCAGTAACGGCAGCACCTTGGCCAATTGAAGCACCATTAATATTATAAGAACCATCTAAATTAAAAGGAAACAACAATGGAGGTAACACTAAACCATTACGTCCTAAACCTGCAGTGTTGTATGCAGAACCACTTAATGAACCAGAAGTTACCGCAGCAAGATTGGCTTCATTTGAATAAGCAATTTTACCACCAATGGTGATTGCTTTTGTAATTCTTGAATCCACATTTGCTAATACGTTCATTCTTTTAAAGTCATTCTTTTGAATGATACCTTGTTGAGAATTGTAGCCAGCTCCAAAGTAGTAGCTAGTTCCTTCATTTCCACCACTTAAACTAATGGTATTATTGTGTGACTCACCTGTTCTGTATATATAATCAAACCAGTTGGTATTGATTAAGCCTTTTGGTCCAACAATTTGAGTGAAAACTGGCTTAGAAGCTCCAGTTAATGATGGGTTATTGGCAACTGCTAAACTTTTGAAAGATTGATACTCAAGTGCATCCATCATATCAGGTAATCCATAAACAGAGCTTTTACCATATGAGAAATCATAATTAACTTTCATTTTTCCTGACTTACCTTTTTTGGTAGTAATGAATACCACACCGTTTGCGGCACGGCTACCATAAATGGCAGTTGCAGCAGCGTCTTTTGCAATGTCAATTGACTCAATATCACTTGGGTTGATACTCGCTAAAGCATTTCCCGCAGCTGAAGTTTGTGTTTGGTCACCTGTAAATGATGGAATACCGTCCACAATAATCAATGGGTAAGAACTCAACGAAATTGAGTTAGTACCTCGAATTCTAAATACTGGAGGAGCATTCAATACACCACTTGGCACGGTAATTTGCACACCCGTAGCCTTACCCGCTAAACCTTGTTCAAATGATTGAATTGGTTTTTGCGCTATTTCACTTCCTTTAATACTAGATAGTGCACCAGTAGCTTCTTTTCTCTTTTGTGTACCATAACCAACCACAACAACTTCATTTAAATCATTTGAAGATTGCTTTAATACAACTGAGATATTTGCGCTAGCAGCGACAGTTTGAGTTTCATAACCTACATAACTAAATGCTACAGTTTTAGCATTAGCTATATTAATAGAAAATGATCCATTTTCATCTGTAACTGAAGAAACTACTGCCTTTTTATCAGCTGGAGTAGCTTTTACTGTCACACCAGATAGTGGTTTTCCATTCTCATCAGAAACTTTACCCTTTATAGTACCTTGTGCGTTTGCATTGAACGCAACTGAGAATAAGGCAAATAGGATAAATAAAATCTTACTTTTCATGCTTACTTTTTTTATTTGGATACGAATTTATTAATTATTTGTTAAAATACAAAAAAATCATTTAGCATCTAATTTATTAAAAAAATCTATAGATTTTACTATTAATTATTATT
>CAIYUO010000054.1 GCA_903929425.1 uncultured Bacteroidota bacterium | reverse complement strand
TCGAAGATTTAATCGAAGAGGAAGATGTAGTAATTACCATTTCTCACTTAGGTTATATTAAGCGAACATCCGCTTCAGAATATCGTCAACAAAAACGTGGAGGTCGCGGTGCTATTGGGTCTAAGACTCGTGAGGAGGATTATGTTGAGCATTTATTTATTGCCTCTACACATGATACGATGTTATTTTTTACTGAAAAAGGTCGTTGTTTCTGGATGCGTGTATATGAAATTCCAGAAGGCGAAAAAACAAGTAAGGGTAGAGCCATTCAAAACTTAATTCAGTTACCTCCAGATGATAAAGTAAAAGCAATTATTGAGGTTCGTAAGTTAGAAGATAAAGAATATGTGAACAATCACTACATTATTTTATGTACTAAAAAAGGGATCATCAAAAAAACTTGTTTGGAAGAGTTTAGTCGACCAAGAGTAAGTGGTGTTAATGCGATTACCATCAACGAAGGTGATGAATTATTAGCAGCTCGTTTAACGGATGGTAACAATGAAGTAATGATGGCTATTAAGTCAGGTAGAGCCATTCGTTTCCCTGAAGAAAAAGTAAGACCAACAGGACGAGGAGCGATAGGTGTTGCAGGTATTGAGGTTGATGACGATACTGACGAAGTTGTTGGACTAGTTTGCGTAAGCAGAGAAGACAAAGACCGTACCATATTGGTAGTAAGTCAACAAGGTTTTGGTAAGAAAACTGCAATTGATGAATACAGGGTAACGAATCGTGGTGGTAAAGGCGTTAAAACAATAAACGTTACTGAAAAAACAGGAAGTTTAGTTGGATTGATGGACGTATTAGACACTGATGATTTAATGATTACATGTAAATCAGGTGTTACGATTCGTACCAGCATTAATGAAATCCGTGAAGCGGGTAGAGCTACACAGGGCGTTAAATTAATACGTTTGGACGAAGGGGATGAAATCGCTGCAACTTCTATTATCAGAGATCAAGGTGAGGACCCTGAGTCAGATTCAATTGAAGGTGAAGCTGGTGAAGTATCAATTGAAACTGAAGTTACCAATGGATCTTCAACTGAACCAACAATTGATGACACTATTAATAATGAAGGTGATGATACACCGACTGAATAATTAATTAAATTTTACAACAAAAACGATAAATATGAAAAGGATTTTAGTGGTCTTAGCGCTTATGTTGGGAACTCAAATAGTAAACGCGCAAGATTTTAAAAAAGTTACTGGAAGCTTGTTAATTCAACAGGTTGAAGCTGCAAAAACTGAATATGATAAAGTAATTGCAAAAAAACCAAGTTTAGCGACAACTGCAGAAGGTTTTTATTGGAAAGCAAAAATTTACAGTGCCTTAAATAAGGACGCTGCTAAAAATCCAACTGCTTACGATCAAGTAAAAGCAGCTATAGATGAATACATAAAATTAGAAAAAGACAATGGGTTTACTATTGCTAAAGAAAATGGTACAGAGCCCTTTTTTGATGTTTATTTAAAAAGCTTCAAAGATGGTATCAACGGATTCAATAGTAAAAATTGGAAGGAGGCTGCTATCAGTTTCGCTAATTCAGTTATTTTCAGTGATTTGATCTTTTCAAATGGCTGGTCAACTTCTAAACAAAAGTTTGACACAACATCTATCGTTTATGCAGGTTATTCTAACCAAAACGCTGGAAATATTGATGCCACATTACAATATTATACACGTTTGATAAATTATAAAGTATCAAATCCTGAATATGTCGACCTTTACAGATATACTTTAGTTCAATATATTACAAAAAAGGATAGAACAAAATTTGATGAAACAATCTCATTAGCTAAAAATGTATTCCCAAATGAGCCATGGAATGAATATGAGACGGACTATATTGATAAAAACTTAACAGTAGATGAGAAAATTGCACTATATGACCAAAAATCAGCAGCAGGAACTTTAAAAGAAATTGATTATCAAATGTTCGGTGATATGTTCATGAGTGGCAAAACTGACGAAAATCCTGATAAATACATAAATAAAGCAGCTGAAGCTTATAAAAAGGCCTATGATGTAAATAACAAAAATTATGCTGCAGCCTTTAATATTGGCATTGCTTATTATAATCAGTTTTCATTATTAGATGACCAAACGGGTAAAAACATTAAATCATTACAAAATTTAAATGCTAACAAACCAGTGGCACCTAAAGATCCTAAGAAAAAAATAGCTTTTGAAGCAGCCTTTAAAGCACAACAGGATAGCATTAAAAAATTGAATGTAGTCTTAGAAGCACCAATTAAAGAAAAAGTAGACGCATCAATCGAATGGATAACCAAAGCTTATGATGTAATTAAAGACAAAGAAAAATTAGGAAGAGCTGAAAAGAATGTCGCTTCAAGATCGGTTGATTTTTTAGCAACTTTATATGCGTATAAACGTGACAAAACTCGAGGTAAGGATTTAAAAGCATCAGATGAGTACGATGCTAAATTTAATATGTACGATAAATTACACGATAAGTACCAATAGTATCAAAATAGCATATTACTAAAATACCATTATTAACCCTCGAGCAATCGGGGGTTATCTTGTAATATTCTATTTAACATAATGTTAATTATAAGTAAATAGATAGTAATTTAATAGAGGTAATTGAACTTGGTTATGAGTGTAGTTTATTGAAAATGAGCTTAGTATTGCATATTTAATGATTTATTCATAAATTGTATAACTAAACAAAATGCATATGAGCAAAGATGTAAGTAGAAGGAATTTTGTACAAAATGCTGGGTTAACAACTATGTCTTTAGGTTTAAGTCCTCAGTTTATTAAAGCGCAATCCAATGCTAAAAAAGATAAAGTTCGTCTTGGTATAATTGGTACTGGTTACCGTGGACAAAGTCATATTGAAATGCTCATTCAACGAAATGATACGGTCATAGTTGCTTTCGCTGATCCAGACAAACAAATGCTAGCTGATGCTCAGAAGCTTCTTAAAGATGCAGGCCGACCTGCTGCTGTTGAATATAATAACGGAAAAGAAAACTTCAAACAACTTTTACAACGTAATGATATTGATGCAGTTATAATTGCAACACCATGGGAATGGCATATTCCACAAGCCTTAGAAGCAATAAAAAATGGAATAATACCCGGTGTTGAAGTTTGCGGGGCGTTAAAACTCACCGATTGCTGGGATATTGTAAATGCGAGTGAAAAAGCAGGTGTTCCGGTTATGTGCCTAGAGAATGTATGTTATAGACGCGATGTACTAGCAGTATATAATATGGTAAAGAAAGGCATGTTTGGTGAATTGCTACACTTACAAGGTGGATATGAGCATGATTTACGTGGCGTTAAGTTTAATGACGGAAAAACAGCCTATAATTCAGGTGTAGAATTCGGCGAAAAAGGATTAAGTGAGGCTAAATGGAGAATAAACCATTCCTTATATAGGAACGGAGAACTCTATCCAACCCATGGATTGGGACCTGTGGCCATGATGATTGATGCGAATAGAGGTAATTTATTGACAAGATTATCCTCGGTGGCAACAAAGTCAAGAGGTTTACATAAATATATAGTTAACCATCCACAAGGTGGTGAAAATCACCTTAATGCGAAATTAAAATTTAAATTAGGTGACATCGTAACTACCCAAATTCAGACCTATAATGGAGAGACTATTATATTAACACACGACACCAATTCACCTCGTCCTTATAATTTAGGCTTCCGTGTTCAGGGAACCCAGGGTTTATGGCAGGACTTTAGTTCGGGTGCTTTTAATGCTGGACATATATATATAGAAGGCATTTCGAAAAAAGCGCATGTTTGGGAAAATCCAGAACCCTATTTAAAGGAACATGATCATCCACTTTGGAAGCGTTTTGAAAAAGATGCCGAAGGGTCAGGACATGGTGGGATGGACTTTTTTGTTGAAAATGCATTTATTGAGTGCATCAAAAGAAATGTTCCTTTCCCAATTGATGTTTATGATTTAGCAACCTGGTATGCGATCACTCCCCTTTCTGAAAAATCAATTGCCGAACAAGGGCAGGTTCAAGTAATCCCAGATTTCACTCGAGGTAAGTGGAAAAACAGAAAACCTGATTTTGCTTTAAATGATCAATTCTAAAATCATTCATTTTACAATTTTATCCAATTCATAAACATGTTAAAGAAAACAATCATATTTTTTTATTTCTTCATTTCTTGCATATCATTTTTGAAAGCTCAGTCAATGAAGGATAATTTGGTACTTAAAAATGAAGTCAAGGCATTATTAGATAAATCATATCAATCCGATAAAGCCACTACCCTTTCATTATGGAATTGGGCAGAAGTAGGATTTAAAGAAAATAAAAGTGCTAATCTGCACGTTCAGCATTTAAAGGAGGCCGGATTTAAAGTTGATGTAGGTGTTGGAGGAATGCCTACCGCATTTGTTGCTACCTATGGAACAGGGAAACCAGTTATTGGCATTTTAGCCGAATATGATGCTTTACCAGGTTTATCTCAAGCAGGCATTCCAGAGAAATCAATGATTGAAGGAAAATCAGCGGGTCATGGATGTGGGCATGATTTATTTGGAACAGGTTCAGTGGCTACCGGAATTGCCATTAAACAATTAATTGAAGACGGGAAATTAAAAGGTACCATTAAAGTATATGGAAGTCCTGCTGAGGAAGGTGGCGGAGGAAAAGTATATTTAGTTAGAGCCGGATTATTTAATGATGTGGATGCAGTCATTCATTGGCACCCTGATAATAAGAATGAAGTTACCATGAAAAGTGCTTTAGCATATAAGTCTGCAAAGTTTAGATTTTATGGTATTTCGGCACATGCCGCAGCACAACCTGATCAAGGTCGTTCTGCTTTAGATGCGGTTGAAGCAATGGATAATATGGTTAACATGATGCGTGAACATATTCCTCAGGAAACTAGAATTCATTATGTAATTACCAATGGAGGTAAAGCTCCTAATGTGGTTCCTGATTTTGCTGAAGTATTTTATTATGTTCGTCATCCAAAACGAGATAAAGTAGTTGAAATTTTTGACAGAGTTGTAAAAGCGGCAGAAGGAGCATCATTAGGTACAGGTACTTCAATGAAATTAGAAGTTATTGATGGTACACATGATTTATTATTGAATAAAACATTGGCAGACGCCATGCAATCAAATTTAGAAAAGGTAGGTGGCGTAATTTATTCGGAACAAGAAAAAGTATTTGCTAGAAAATTGCAATCAAGTTTTATAGGTAATATTCCTTTAATTGATGATGCTGCAAAAGTATTCCCCATTAAATTGGAAACATCAAGTTCAGGTGCTGGATCTACTGATGTGGGTGATGTTAGTTATATGGTGCCAACAGTTGGTTTGAGTACGGCAACCTGGGTGCCTGGAACGCCTGCACATAGTTGGCAAGCAGTTGCATGTGGAGCTACAGAAATTGGCGCAAAAGGAATGTTGAACGCAGCTAAAACAATGGCTATGACAGCAATTGATTTGTATCTCCAACCTGAATTGATTCAAAAAGCAAAAATTGAATTTCTAAAACAAAAAGGAGATTATCAGTATAAAGCTTTGTTAGGAGATCGATTACCAGCACTAAACTATAGAGACTAATTACAAAACTTTATAGATTAATAATATGATTATTAATATTTCTTAAACTATAGATTCATTGTATTTTTTCAACAGTTCAATTTGGTTCATGGCTCTATGATAGTTTTGACTATCATATTTTGTGATATAATAAATGTCGTTATTTAAATAATCAGTTAAAAAACGAAGTGCTTGCATGTAAATCATAAATTGGCCTCCAAAAATAAAATGATCTAACTCGAAATTACTAAGTGAATTTTGCATTTGTGATAGGTATCCATTTTTTAATTGTCCCCATCTTTCAGTTTCAATTTGTACTAAATTAAGATCCTTCTCCTCTTCTGTTACTTTACATAAATAAGTTCGGCACATATCGCCAATATCACTTATAAAATAACCAGGCATGACAGTGTCTAGATCTATGACACAAATTGCTTTTTCGAGACCCTCTTCATTTTTGAAAAGTACATTGCTTATTTTGGTGTCATGATGCGTGACACGAAGTTTAACATCGGGATGTTTTATATATTGCTCATATTTATTAACTATCCAATGATTAGCTTGTAAATAGGAAATAGCATCCTTAGATGTTAATATTCTTTTTGAATTTCCGTTTATAATGGCTTCGGAAAATTGATGATATCGCAAACTTAAATTATGAAAATCAGGTAGGGTAATTTTAAGGCTACGCATATCCAAATCACCTAATATTTGAGTAAATTTTCCAAATTGTTTTGCTGCTTCAAATGCTTGATTATCATTTTCCAATAGAGAAAAGGCATATCCATTTATTTTTTTGAATGCTCTAAAATATTTACTCTCCCACGCTACCAATGTTCTCCCATCAACCGTTTTTTCCAAATGGGTAAATAAATAGCCTGGAGCATGAATATGTAAATGATTTCCGATTGCATTAATATTAAAGTCTATGGCATGTGGATCCTTGAAAATATGATGATTAATATTTTGAAGGATATATTCTCCAGTAGTTGTAGTTACTAAATAAGTGCTATTAATAAGCCCTTGATGCAGTTGTTTATATGCATTTATATTCCACCCATATATTTTAAAAATCCCTTCCATATTAAAACTAAAAGTACGTAAACTAATTGTACAGAATTACAATGAATGTTCGTAATTTCAGAATTCATTTAAGTGTTTGCTGTATGTCTATAAATCGCCGAAATTTTATCCATTTAAGTAGTTTGGGAGTTGCAGGTTTTACCTTGCAAGGTTTTGTAAATAAAACTGCTATGAAAGTGCAAAAACCAATTGTTATTGCGACATGGGATGCAGGTTTAAATGCCAACAAAGGAGCATGGGAAATATTGAGCAAAGGTGGATCAGCGTTGGATGCAGTTGAAAAAGGAGTAATGCTAACAGAGGACGAAATAAGTTGTTGTGTAGGTTTAGGAGCTAATCCTGATCGCGATGGGCATGTCACATTAGATGCTTCTATTATGGATCATGAATTTAATTGCGGAAGTGTTGCTTTTTTAGAAAAAATAAAACATCCTATTTCAGTTGCAAGAAGAGTAATGGAAAAAACACCCCATGTAATGTTAGTGGGTGAAGGAGCTCAACAATTTGCAATAGCAGAAGGCTTTACTTTAGAATCTGGAAAATTATCAGCAACAGCCGATAAGGCTTACCAGGATTGGTTAAAAAAATCAACCTATAAGCCCATCATAAATGTGGAAAGACAATCTCCAAATAGTCAGTTGGAAGATAAATTCAAAGCACCCACTAGATTTAGTAATGGAGATTGGAACCATGATACCATTGGAATGGTAGCATTAGACATTGACGGAAATTTAAGTGGAAGTTGCACCACTAGTGGTGCTGGGTTTAAGCTAAGAGGACGTGTTGGAGACTCCCCTGTTATTGGGGCTGGATTATATGTAGATAATGAAGTAGGTGCTGTAGTTGCTACAGGACAAGGTGAGGACGTTATAAGAGTAGCTGGTGCAAGTGCTGTGGTTGAACATATGCGTCAAGGAAAATCTCCGCAAGAAGCTTGTCGTTTAGTAGTTGAAAAAATCAGACGTATTAAAAAAGAAAAAGCGAAAGATATACAAGTATGTTTTATCGCATTGAATAAAAACGGTGAACATGGAAGTTTTGCTTTACACACTGGTTTTAATTATGCAGTCCAAACTACAACAGGTAGTCAACTCATTGAAGCTCCATTTAGTATGTAATCCATCAAGTTAAATTGAAAAAAGAATTTATAATTAATGAGTAATCAAAAGGTGATATTAGAAGTAGCGGTTTTTTCAATTGAAGCTGCATTATCTGCCATTAAGGCTGGTGCAGATCGAATTGAGTTTTGCGAAAACCCAAGTGAAGGTGGAACGACACCCTCTTATGGAAGTTTAAAAACATTAATTAGTTTAACCGATAAACCAATTTTCCCCATCATACGACCTAGAGGCGGTGATTTTTTATATACGCAAGCTGAATATGATGTAATCAAAGCTGATTTATTAATGGTAAAAGAATTAGGTTATCCAGGAGCCGTTATAGGAATATTAAATGAGGATGGCTCCATTGATGTTAAACGAACTTCTGAATTGGTTCAATTAGCAACTCCTATGCAAATTACTTTTCATCGAGCCTTTGACCGATGTAATGATCCATTTAAAGGACTAGCCGATATTATTGCTTCAGGATGTAAAAGAATATTAACAAGTGGACAGGTTCCAAATGTTGTTGACGCTCTTCCATTAATGAAACAATTGGTTGAAAAAGCAGCAGGTCGAATTATCATATTGCCTGGTAGTGGCGTAAGAGCTAATAATTGTAAAAATATTATAGATACTACTGGAACGATTGAGATTCATAGTTCTGCCAGAAAAGCAATAAGTTCATTCATGCATTATAAGGCACCAAGCATGAATGAAAACATGGTATCCATGGGTGTTGATGAAAAGGAAATTGAATTAATGTTGTGGGCTTTAAATAATTAGTATAATAATCTTACACGAATTGTTTCCTTAACTTCTCTCAATAAATCAATAGCTTGTTTTGAAAGTTTAGAATCTACATCTAAAACAACATAGCCGATTTCATCATTTGTTTTTAAATATTGACCCACAATATTTATTTTATTTTTTGACATCACCGTATTAATGGCACTTAATACCCCCGGTACGTTATTATGTATATGTAAAATTCGATGTGCTCCGTCAACGGGAGGTAAACTAATTGCTGGAATTGAATGAGATCCATTTGAAACGCCACGCTCTAAGTATTGGTATAATTTAATACTTACATCCTCTCCAATATTTTCTTGCGCTTCTTCAGTTGATCCACCAATATGTGGAGTTAAAATTACGTTGGACAAACCTTGTAATGGTGTTTCAAATTTGTCTCCATTTTTTTCAGGTTCCCATGGATATACGTCAATGGCAGCGCCACTAATTTGTTTATTTTTAAGGGCTACCGCTAAAGCCTCTAAATCTACTACCTCTCCCCTTGCATAGTTAATTAAAATAGCTCCTTGTTTAATTTGTTTGATTACCTCTTTGTTAATTAAATTTTTGGTTTGACTCGTTTCAGGAACATGCAATGAAATAATGTCTGATGTACTTACTAATTCTTTAATTGATTTTACAGCTATGGCATTGCCAAGTGGTAATTTTGTTTCAACATCATAAAATTTAACTTTCATGCCCATGGCTTCTGCCATAATACTTGTTTGCATTCCAATATTTCCATAACCAATTAACCCAATGGTTTTTCCTCTTAATTCAAAACTACCTTTTGCTTCTTTGTTCCAAATTCCTTCATGTGCTGATTTATTTTTATCAATGATTTTTCGAATTAACATAATAGATGATCCAATTACTAATTCAGCAACGCTTCGAGTATTACTATAGGGTGCATTAAAAACGGCCACCCCTTTTTGTTTACAAGCTTTCAAATCTACTTGGTTAGTACCAATACAAAAACATCCAATTGCTTGTAATTTTTTTGCGCTATCTAAAACCTTTTTTGAAATAAATGTTTTGGAGCGGATTCCTAAAATATGAACATCTTTCACAGCTTTTATTAATTCTTCTTCACTCAAAGCACCTGCTATTTTTTTTACATCAGTATAACCTTGATGTTTAAAATATTGTACTGCTTTTTCACTAATATTTTCTAAAAAAAGTACCTTAATTTTATCTTTTGGATAACTAGTTTTGTCTAAATTACTCATAACGCAAAGTTAAATAATTTAGTGGATTTGAATCGTTAACAATAAAATAGAAGTTTTTCCGTTATGTTTATGTGCTGACTTTTATAAATACTAACAGATGTTTATCCGATTTACCCTACTACTCGCAACTTTCTTTTTAAGTTATTCTTGTTTAACTAGTCAAGACCCTAATTATAAAAAATCCATTAAGCTAATTTCTGATACCCTTAACGATGAAAATAAATCAAAACTTGCACAAGAAATTAGGGTGAAATATGAAAAGTTATTAGGTAAAAATTTCAGTGGTGAAATTATTGTTTCAAAAAATGGACAAATCATTTTCGAAGATTACAAGGGTTATATTAATTACACGACTAAAACACCCATAAATGCGGAATCTTCAATCCATTTAGCTTCTATTTCAAAAACCTTTACAGGTATGGCTATCCTTAAATTATGGGAGCAAAAAAAGTTAGATTTAACTTCAACTGTTGCTAGTTTATTTGAAGGTTTCCCTTATCCTGATGTGACTATCGAACATTTATTATCACATCGAAGTGGTTTACCAGATTATGCTAATTTTATGGAAAGCAGAAAGTACGCTGTTAAAGTTTATAAAAATAAGCGAGGAAAAAAAGTGAGAATAATGAAATTGATTTCAAAAGAATCTCCCTTCAAAGTAGGTAATTATAATAACAATGATGTTTTATCATACATGTTTGAAAAACGACCTGCTAGACTAGCGATGCCAAATAGGGTTTTTAGGTATTGTAATACGAATTATGTGTTATTAGCCTTGATTATCGAAAAAATAACCGGAAAAGACTATCCTACATATATGTCAGAAACCATTTTTAAACCATTAAATATGAATCATACTTTCATTTTTAATGCAAAACTGGCTGATAAATATAACCCATCTTATGACTATCGATTACGACCATATAAAATTGAAAAGTATGATTTTATATATGGCGATAAAAATGTATATAGCACAGCTAGAGATATGGTTTTATGGGATAAAGCTTTATCTGATGGAAGTTTTTTAGCAGCATCAACTTTAGATATGGCTTATGAACCTAAAAGTCCGGTTGCAAATAATTATCATAATTACGGTTTCGGATGGCGTATGTTGTTAAAGCCAAATGAGGATAAAATAATTTACCATAACGGTTGGTGGCATGGGAATAACACTGTATTTACAAGACTTTTATCTAATTCAACATCTATTATCATCTTAGGTAATAGATTCAATAAAACTATATACAAAGGGAAGGAAATTGCCTCAGTTATTAC
>CAIYUO010000053.1 GCA_903929425.1 uncultured Bacteroidota bacterium | reverse complement strand
TTTGATGCGGTGCTAAATCATAAAACAATCCGCCGCCAGCACTTTCTTTACTCACTCTCCAATTATTTTCATAATATTTTTTAGGCGCAGCATTTTTATGCATGATAATTTTTACCTCATTTACCTTTCCTATATAATTGTTGGCTAATAATTGTTTTACTTTTAAAAACAAGGGAAGTGAACGTCTATAATGCGCAATGACTAACTTTCCATTTAATTTATTTGCTTCCAACTGCATATTTAAACACGCTTGTACTTTTGTTCCCATTGGTTTTTCAACATAAACAAATTTGCCGGCATGCAGTGCTTCAATTGCATACTGTTCATGTACATTGGGCGGAGTAGCAATATAAATCGCATTAATATCTGGATGGTTAATTAATTCGGATGCATTTGTAAAAGTTAAAGGCACATTATGTCTAACAGCATAATCTTGAAGTAATAGATGATCCCTTCTCATGACTGCAATTAACTTTGAGCTAGGTACCAAATTAAATGCTGGACCACTTTTTACTTCCGTAACATTACCACAACCTATAATGCCCCATCTTATTTCGTTCATAATTATCCTTAGCATTTAATCAACTTAAATGTACGAACTTATTTAAATGACAAGTAAAAAAAGGGCAGTATAGAAATACCGCCCGGCTAAACGATTGCTTGCTTATGAATGTTCCAGCTGTCATAGATGGGTTCGAACCATCGTTAAGGGTTTTGCTGACCCTTGCCTCTCCACTCGGCCACATGACAATATTGTTTACCACTATAAATAGTGCTAGTTAATTTTTTATTGAATTGAATTTGGAGATTTAGTAACATATTTTATTTTGACTTTGTCCTCATCGTTTTACCACCGCGGAGTTAAGCTCTCTCGGTTGGCACCCATTCAAGGATTCTTGATGACAGGACAAAGATAGGGATATTTTTGATATTGTCTACTATTTTTATAGACTTTTTGAGATAATTTTTATTAGTTTATAATATATTGTATTTCAAATATTTACATATATTATAAATGTGTTTATTTTGAAGATAAGTTTAAATTGTACCTTGAGGCAAGTAAATTTAAGTCCAAAATGAACTTCAGTTCCTTCAGCAGCTCTTTATTGATCGCCATATTTTTATTTTCAACCATTGCGATTTGGATAAGTGGATTCAAATTGACTAAAGCAATTGATGCGATTACTTCACATTATAATTTAGGGGAGGCATTTGGTGGTATGGTTTTTTTATCCATCGTAACCAACCTTCCAGAAATTGCCATTACAGCTGTCGCTGCTTATCATCGTGATTATGATATTGCCATTAGTAATATTTTAGGCGGAATTGCCATTCAAACAGTTGTACTGGTATTAATTGATATTTTCGGAGTAGGTCGTTCAGCTCCCTTAACTGAAAAAGGGCACTCAAAAATTTTAATAGTTGAAGGCGTAGCGCTAATATTTATTTTATCAATTGTTGTTATGGCAAGTCAATTTCCAAATACTTTGATTTTTGCTAGAAGCACTCCTTTTGAGTGGCTTATTTTAGCTACATGGTTAGGTACTATTTATTTGACTTCCACTTTTATGTCCAAAAAGAAAACAATCCTTGTACAACATAAGGTTACAGTACAAATGTTAAGGTTACCTAAGTCAAAATTCCAAGGAACCATTAATGCAGCATTTGGTGTATTTATAATAGGTGCTATTGTAACGTTAGTAGCAGGCTGGGCGCTAGAAATAACAGGAGAAACATTAGCCAATAGATGGGGTATGAGTGGTGTTTTATTTGGAGGAACTATTTTGGCACTTTGTACAGCACTTCCTGAAATTTCAACAGGCATTGCTTCTGCAAAAATTAGAGATTACAATATGGCGGTGAGTGATATTTTTGGAGGAAATGCTTTTTTGCCTGTACTATTTTTAATGGCATCGTTAATTGGTGGAGATGCCATACTTCCGAATCTAAAACCATCTGATATATATTTAACTGTATTAGGTATAATATTAACCGGTATTTATATGATTGGAATGGTGGTACATTCTAAAAAACAAATTTTTCGAATGGGTATTGATTCGTTTATCGTTGTAATCGTTTACTTGTTAGGTCTTTGGGGGTTCATGAAACTTATTTAAATATACTTTTTTTGCGGATTGAATTTTTTCCCGTTCGAATAAAATAACATGTGAATTAGTTAATTATTCTTATTTTGGGTTTCAAATTATATTATGAAAAAAATATTACTCCTTTCTTTTTTTGTGCTCCCTATTTTATTAATGGCACAAAAAAGTGGTTACCAATTAAAAACTTCTTTTCCTATTAAAAGTAATGGTGGATGGGATTATATTACAGTATATAAAAATAAATTATACGTTTCACATGGTACACAAGTAAACATTTTGAATAAAGTAACTGGGGACTCGATAGGTGTGATTGCTAATACTACGGGCGTTCATGGAATTGCATTTGATCCAAAACAAAATATAGGTTTTACAAGTAATGGTAAATTAAATAATGTATACGCTTTTAATGTTGCGACCAACGAAATTATTGCAACCATTCCTACTGGTGAAAATCCGGATGCCATTATGTATGATGCTTTTACAAAAACAATTATTACTTGCAATGGTCGTGGAAAGAATTTAACTTTTATTGACCCGGTAAATTTCAAAGTACTTGGTCAAGTTGATGTGGGTGGTAAACCAGAAACAGCGGTAAGCGATGAATTGGGAAATATTTATGTAAATGTAGAAGACAAAAATGAAATTGTAAAAATAGATGCAGTTCATTTTAAAGCGTTAGGTCATTGGAGTATTCATCCTGTTGAAGAACCTACAGGGTTAGCGATTGACACTAAAAGCAAAAGACTTTTTGCAGCTGGTAATAAAATGATGGTGATTTTGAATTATGAAACGGGTAAAATAGTAACAACTTTCCCTATTGATGAAGGATGCGATGGATTGGTTTTTGACAAAAAACAAAAATTAATTTTTACCTCAAATGGTGAGGGTACATTAAGTATAATTAAAGAAATAAATGCAAATCAATATCAATGGATTGAAAATTTACCAACTCAAAAAAGTGCAAGAACTATTGCCATTGATGAATCAACAGGAATTGTCTATTTACCTGCAGCGAACTTTGAGCCTCAACCAGCCGGCTCAGTTGTAAATAAGAGAACCCCAGTAATACCAGGTACTTTTAAAGTTTTAGTAGTAGCGAAAAATGCTAAGTAGCATTTACTAAGTATAAATTCGCGTCGGAAAATACTTTTTTTGATACCCATACATTTGAATCCAGCCAATTCATTTGTATGGGTATTTATTTTTCAACCAATGCTAAGCATGTTTGTATAATGATATTACTAGGTATTGCTCAAAAACCATTTGCGCAACCTATTAAGTATATACATTTTTTGGATCCATTTACGATGAATGTTGCAGGGTATCACGCAATCATTCAAAATCAAATATATGATTGGAGTTTGGGTGAGTTTTCGATTCGCACATTAAACGCTAAACCATTAACGATTTTTTCAATGGGATTTTTACAAAGTATTTACTCCCCATTATTGCAATATAACCATATTGATAGTTTTGCATTACAAATCAAAATTGGACCCAATCCCTTTTCAGATTATATCATTATACAAAGTAAGCAAGATCAAATTATTATAAACGCAATTCAATTAGTAGATTTTCAAGGCAATATTTTATATCAATTAAGTGGTGACTATTCGGGACATGATTTTTATTTTAAAATGCCCATCAAAAAACTTAATAACCCAATTTGTTTTTTAAATATTAGATATACGATTTCAGGACAAATGAACAAATCAAAGTTTTTCAAACTATTACAAAATTAATCATGAAAAAAATAACACTTTTGTTGGGCTATGTATTTATTTTAATTGGCCCGGTTATTGGTCAAAGTAATAAGGGAATTCATTTACAAGGAATTGCCAGAAACGATAAAGGAATAATCATTCCCAATAAACAAATTGCATTGAGGGTTTCCATTGTAATGGATTCGGCTCAAGGTGAAATAGCCTATCAAGAAATTGTTTCAGTAACCACCAATGTATTGGGATTGTTTTTTGTAGATGTTGGTGTGCCCGAAAAAAATAAAATAATTGCCATTGGTGCTTTTGAAAAAATACAATGGAGTTTGATAAACTACTTTTTACTATTAGAAATTGATCCCAATAACTCATTACTATTTACAACAGCAGGCTTTGAAAAAATAAATTATGTACCGCTTGCCTTGTTTGCTGATAAAGCTGCAAGCATCATAAGCCAATTACCCATTGAACAAGGCGGTACGGGTGTAACAAGTACTGTCGAACTTTTGAAATTATTAAAAATTGACAAATTAAATAATACACCCGATAGTTTAAAGCCCATTAGCAACCCTGTCAATATAATCCTAAGCGAAAAGTTAAGAAAAACCGACACATTCACTTTAAGTAACCGCATTAATCAGAAACTAAATGTATTTGATACATTAAAGCTTTCAAACAGAATCAATCAAAAATTAAATATTGTTGATACCATAAATTTATCAAATCGAATCAATGCAATCAATGTGCTACCCATTTCAAATAATTATGGTGTATTTTATGATACAAGTAAACAAACAACAACTATAGCAACTGCCACCGCTATTAAATTTAATTTTCTACAAGTTTCAAAAAATATAAATATTACTAATAATGCCGCTGGAAATCCAACCAAAATAGCTGTAACCGATAGCGGATTATATCAAGTAAATTTTAATTTACAATTTATCAAAACCGATATGAATGCCGATGAATTAAATGTTTGGATTCGAAAAAGCAACGCTGGCTATGTCAATACCACCTTAAATTATCAAATATTAGGCGGTGGCATAAAAAATAATATTGCTGGGGTGTATTTTTTAAACTTAGGTGCCGGCGACTATTTTGAATTATTTTATAGTATTAAAAATATAAATAGCTTTATGGTTGGTAGTTTATCAACATCTGTTACTCCTTCCAAGCCAGCGACTCCTTCAGCAATGATTAGTATACATTCCGTAAATTAACCATTAACCAAAAGGTAATTCAATTGAAATACTTTGCTTTGTAAAAAAGTGAGGACCGTCTGATGCAATATATAAGCAGTCTTCTAATCTAATACCAAATTCACCAGGAATAGAAATCGTTGGCTCATTACTAAAACACATGCCTTCTTGAATAAGTGTTTTATTTCCTTTAACAAAATTAGTCCATTCGTGACCATCCAATCCTATACCATGTCCTGTTCTATGTGGCAAACCGGGTAATTTATAATTTTGATTAAATCCTGCTTTCTCAATAACGTTTCTTGCTGCTGCATCAACTACCTCACAAGGTGCACCCATTTTTATAGCTGCAAAGGCAGCATCCTGTGCTTGTTTTTCTAAATTCCAAACCTCAACTTGTCGCTGAGTTGGTTTTCCTACACAAATGGTTCTAGAAATATCTGATTGATATCCTTCACATGAAGTACCTCCATCGACTAAAACAATATCACCTTCTTGAATAGTTTGTGGTGCAATACTTCCATGAGGCAATGCTGAATATTTACCAACAATAACCATGGCGCCTCCCGAAAAACCTAGTTTTTTAAATGCAGCACTAATATTAGCGCTAAACTCAGTTTGTGACATTCCGGCCTTAATGGTTGGGAAAGCCATTTTATAAGCTTCAATTGTAACATCATTGGCAATTTGCATTAAATCAATTTCAGCTTTTGATTTATACATTCGGCATCCTGCTGTAATAGGTGTCGCATCTACAATGTCAAAAGAAGGTGCTGCTTTTTTTACGCCATTTGCGATAAAAAATCGAACCCCTTCTTCCATTCCAATTTTATTGTATTTAACCCCTCTTTCTTTAACCGCATTGGCAATTAATTGATAGGGGCTTTCATGCTCCTCCCAGCATCTAATCTCGCTACCAAATTCAGGTTTAATTAATTCCTTGGCTCTGTCTTCTTCAAATTTTGGACATATATAAATGATATCACCTTTCGCTGGAATAACCACCCCAAAAGTTCTTTCGCTTTGACCCCATCGCATCCCAGTAAAATAAAAACATGAGGTAGTTCCTTCCAAAAACAATGCGTCCATTTTTTCCTTAGACATTAGCGCTTGTGCTTTTGCAATTCTAGCTTTTCTTTCAGCTACTGTTATAGGCACTACTTTTGATTTAAAATCAAGTCCTATCGTAGGATTTGCTAAAGATTGTGCCATTAAATTATTTCCCAAAGGAATGCTTGCAGCTGTTAATGAAGCTAAACCTAGAAATTTTCGTCTATCATAAGTCATATAAATAATTTACCATTTAAAGATATTACTAATTTAAATACATATAACTTTAACATAAGGTTTGTTTAACTTATTGGTGGAATAAATAATTTTTATGAAGTATAAATATATTGTAATACTATTTTTACTAGCAAGTATTAACACATTTGCACAATCAAATAAAAAGAAAATAGCATCGGCCATTGATAAAATTATGGCTAGTTATAAAAGCGAAACTGAGCCTGGTGCAAGTGTATTGGTATTAAAAAATAATAAGGTTATTTTTAAAAAGGGATATGGTGTTAGTGATATTAATACAATGAATCCCATTAAATCCAATACTAATTTTAGATTAGCATCGGTGACTAAGCAATTTACTGCTATGTCAATTTTGTTATTAGAAAAAAAACGTAAACTTTCACTTGAAGATACGCTGTCAAAATTTTTTTCATTCATTCCTCCCTATATTGCTAAAATAAAAATTAAAGATTTGCTTACTCATAGCTCAGGTTTAATTGACTACGAGGACCTAATGCCAGCTGATCAAATAACGCAATTACATGATACCAATTGTTTGCAATTAATGTCTTTTGCGGATAGTTTATATTTTCCGTTAGGCACTCAATACAAATATAGCAATACTGGATATGCAGTCCTTGCATTAATTGTAGAGCAAGTAAGTGGTAAACCTTTTGCACAATTTGTTAAAGAAAATATTTTTAAGCCACTAGGAATGAAAACATCAGTTGCCTTTCAAGAGGGAAAAAATATGGTTGCAAATAGAGCTTATGGACATAGTTTTGAAAATGGGAATTGGAAACAAACAGATCAAAATTTAACGAGTGCTGTTTTAGGAGATGGTGGTATATATACAAATGTGCAAGAATATACTAAGTGGATAAAAGCTTTGTGGAATTATAAATTAATACCCGAAGTAACCCAGCAAAGGGCTTGGTCAAAAACGACACTTAATAATGGTAATGTAATTAATTATGGGTACGGCTGGCATGTTGAGGACTTCTTAACTTTTACACATCCATTTCATGATGGAAGTTCAATTGGATTTAGAAATTCAGTAGGCTTATTCCCTGAACAAAAGTTAATGGTGATTGTACTAACCAACAGAAATGAACATGACCCAATTGAAGAAGTACATAAAATTGCCTCCCTTTATCTAATGCAATAAGGAATGATAAAATAGATTAATGAAAAAACGCTACCAGGTATTATTAATATTGTCACTCCTTTCGATGATTACTTTTTTGGATAGAGTAGCACTATCCTCGGCAAGTAGTGATATCATGGACAACTTGCATATCAATACTGTACAGTGGGGATGGATATTAGGCATGTTTACTTTAGCATATGCCAGTTTTGAAATTCCAACAGGCTTGTTAGGGGACAAATTTGGTGGGAAAATAATATTAATTAGAGTCGTGATATGGTGGTCTTTATTTACCATATTAACTGGCCTGGCTTCTGGTTTTATAATGTTGTTAATAGTTCGTTTTTTATTTGGTGTTGGTGAAGCAGGTGCTTATCCTAATACATCTATCCTTTTATCTAAATGGTTCCCAGTATTAGAACGTGGGCGCGCACAAGCAACCATATGGGGGGCAAGTAGATTGGGTGCAGCTTTAACCCCTTTTATAGTATTACCTATTCAACAAAAATATAGTTGGCATGTTTCCTTTTATGCATTAGGATTTGTAGGACTTGTTTGGGTGGTATTTTTTATTTTTTGGCAAAAGGAGGACCCAAGCCAAAGTAATGATATTTCGAAACAGGAACTTGATTATATCATCGCTAATCGTGACTTACCTACCATAAATGAAAACGAGAAAACTTCATTTTGGTCAGGATTTAAAAACAAAAATTTAGGTTTTTTGCTTTTAATGTACGTCTGTTATGCAGTAGGTGCCTATTTTTTTCAATCTTGGTTTCATACTTATTTACAAAAAGGGAGACAAATTCCAGCTCAACAATTAAGTTGGGCATCATCGGTACCCTTTTTATTAGCCGCATTTGGTTGTTTTACAGGAGGGTGGCTAAGTGACAAAGCTTGTTTACGTTATGGTAAAAAATGGGGGCGACGATTGGTACCTATGATTGGACTATTTGTTGCTGGTATTTGCATTATTTGTGCTTCACTTGTTAATGATAATTTAACATGCATTATTTTACTAGGAATGGGTATGGCTTTTATGGATTTAACAGCACCCGTTGCCTGGGCGGTTGCTATGGATATGGGTGGCACTAAAAGTGGTACCGTATCGGGTGCAATGAACTCGGCAGGCTTACTAGGCGCGTATTTGAGCACAGTGGTATTTGGTTACTTAGTTTCTAATTATGGTTATTATTTACCCGTATTATTGATAGGTGTCATTGTTTTTTCTGGCACATTTGTTTGGTTAAAAATTGACGCCACTCAAAAAATTGAGTTCCGAAAAATAAGTACCTTGTAGCAACAAAATGTTGCCATGAAAAAATTTCTATTCTTTGTTTGCTTTTTATTGCAAACCTTATTTGTTTTTGCTCAAAACAATACAACGTTAAATAACAAAATTCAACTACCCAATGGATGGAAACTAAGTCCAGCTGGTAAAAGTTTGTCATTAGGTGATTTACCATTAAACATGGCAGTTTCCAAATCCAAAAAATTAATGGCTGTAACAAATAATGGACAGGGAAAACAGTCATTACAGTTAATTGATTTAACAAATGATAAAATTACCGATAACATTACGATTGACAAATCATGGTTGGGGATTGTATTTAGTTCGGATGAAAAACATTTATACGCATCCGGGGGGAATGACAATTGGATTTTACAATATGCTATTATAAATCAAAAGCTGAAACTTGTTGACTCTATTTCATTAGGAAATAAATGGCCAAATAAAATTTCACCGGCTGGAATGTGCATTGACGATGTTAATCAAAAACTATATGTTGTCACAAAGGATGATAGTGCATTGTATACTATTGATTTACTGACCAAAAAAGTAATTCAAAAAATTAAGTTATTTGCAGAAGGATATACTTGTGCTTTATCTCCAATCAAAAATGAATTATATATAAGTTGTTGGGGAGGTAAAAAAATATTGGTTTTGAATACGACTACACATCAATTTACAAATGAAATTACAGTTGGCGTTCATCCGAATGATTTTTGTATTACAAAAAATGGAAAATTTATTTATGTTGCTAATGGCGAAGACAATAGTGTGTCGGTAGTTGATTTGGTGAAATACAAAGAAGTTGAGGTTTTAAACACGGCGCTGTATCCCAATGCACCTGCAGGTTCTAGTACTAATGGAGTTGCATTAAGTGAAGATGAAAAAACATTATATGCTGCTAATGCAGATAATAACTATTTAGCAGTATTTGATGTTAGCAAAAAATTAGAAACAAGTTCAAAAGGTTTTATACCAGTTGGTTGGTATCCTACCGCTGTAAAATATATTCATGGTAAAATTTATGTAACCAACGGAAAGGGATTTAGTTCATTTCCCAATCCATTAGGACCGGACCCATATAATCGAGGCGCACAAATGGCATATCAGCAAGGGTTACTAAAATCGGTAAATGATAAGCAATATATTGGTGGATTAATGAAGGGAACACTCAGTATTATTAATACACCTTCTGACAAACAATTGGGACTATATTCAAAGGCAGTTTATGAAAATACGCCCTACACTAAACAAAAGGAACAATTATCAAATGCAGCACCTGGTTCAGTCATTCCGCAAAAAATTGGACAACCATCCGCTATAAAACATGTTTTTTATATTGTAAAAGAAAATCGCACCTATGATCAGGTTTTAGGTGATATTCCCCAAGGGAACGGTGATACTTCACTAACTTTATTTGGTAAAAAAATTACACCTAATCAACATGCATTAGCAAATGAGTTTGTATTGTTAGATAATTTTTATGTGAATGGTGAAGTAAGTGCCGATGGGCATAACTGGACATTGGGAGGGTATGCGAATGATTATTTAGAAAAAAACTGGGTGACAAGTTATGGTGGCAGAGGAGGTACCTATGATGCGGAAGGCACTCGTGAAATAGCAAATAATAAAAATGGTTTTATTTGGGATTTTGCTAAAAAAGCAGGTGTAATCTATAGAACTTATGGTGAATTTGCAGACAATAGCAAACCCAATTTGCCTGTGTTAAAAAATCATTTGTGCACTCAATATACTGGCTGGGATTTGAAAGTTAGAGATACAACAAGGTTTGGACAATGGAAAAAAGACTTTGATTCTCTTTTAACAATAAATGCAGTACCAGGCTTAAATACGATAAGATTTGGCAATGACCATACTGAGGGTATGCGTTTGGAAAGACCATCTCCTTATGCACATGTAGCTGATAATGATTTAGCAGTAGGTATGTTTGTGGATTATTTAAGCAAAAGTCCAATATGGAATGAATCAGTAGTTTTTATTGTGGAAGATGATGCCCAAAATGGGCCAGACCACGTGGATGCACATCGTAGCCCAGCCTATATTGCAGGGGGATATGTTAAAACTAGTTTTGTAGATCATACCATGTACTCCACTTCCTCCGTTTTAAAAACAATAGAGCTTATTTTGGGTATGCAACCTATGAGTCAATATGATGCCGCTGCAAATACCATGTGGAATTGCTTTGATAAAATGCCAACTCATACAGCGTTTAATTCAAAACCAAATTCATGGGATTTAAATGAAAAAAATACGGCACGCAATATTATGCAACAAAAAAGCGAAACCTTTAATTTTAAAAAAGAAGATAGTATTAATGACCACGAATTGAATGAAGTGCTTTGGAAGGGGTTAAAAGGTGAAATGGCTATTTTACCGACACCTAAAAGAGCTGCTTTTTTACAAGTAAACAAAACTAAAGACAAGGATGATTAATGAATAGTTTAAATTTGTGATTAATAAAGAACATTATTATGAGCAAATCACTCAAACAAAACAATTTTTTATTTATACTCGGAATCCTTGTTTTATGTGCTTGTGGCAAAAAACAAGAAACGATTCATCCAATTGTCGAAAACATTACTTCGTCAGTATATGCTTCTGGAACGGTGAAAAGTGTAGGTCAATATGAAGTGTTTTCTAAAGTTAATGGCCTTGTTGAAAAAATATTGGTTAGCGAAGGAGCAGAAGTTAAAAAAGGTCAGGCCATTATTGCCTTGTCAAATAAAACGCAAACATTGAATTTTGAAAATGCAAAGTTATTGGCAAGCTACTCGTCAGCGGAAAGCAATCAAGAAAAATTGAATCAGGCGCAAAACGAATTAGAAATTGCTAAATTAAAAATGGAAAACGACGCTTCCTTATTAGAACGTCAAAAAAAATTATGGGAAAACCAAATTGGAACTAAAAATGATTTAGACCAAAGGGAGTTAGCCTATAAAAATAGTATAACTCAGTTTAATGGCAGTAAATTGAAATTAAACGACCTCCAAAAGCAAATTAATTTTCAGTCTAAGCAAACCAATAAAACAGCAGCTATTTCCTCCACTACACTTAATGACTTTATAATAAGTTCTGAAATAAATGGAAAAGTATTTAGCATTAATAAAGAAGTTGGGGAAATGGTGACGACACAAATGCCTGTTGCTATTATTGGAGACGCAAAAACATTTTATATTGAATTACAAGTAGATGAATATGATATTGCTAAATTAAAGAAAGGACAAAAAGCAATGATATCAATGGATAGCTATAAAGGGAAAGCATATGAAGCTATCATTGATAAAATTTATCCTATCATGAATGCCAAGTCAAAATCATTTAAAGTGAATGCTATATTAACGACACAGCCGGAAAATTTATTTCCTAATTTAAGTGCACAAGCCAATATCATTATTGAGATTAAAGAAAAAGCAATGACCATTCCCCGTGCTTATTTAATTGACAACGAATATGTTTACTTAGCTAATAAAGAAAAAAGGAAAGTAAAAGTGGGATTAATGGATTATGAAAAAGTGGAAATAATTTCTGGAATTAACAATAGCGATGAATTGGTAAAATCGATGCAATGAGAAAGCTTTTACTTATAAATATTGCAAAAGCGCTTTTACTTGCCAGATGGAGACAAACTTTAATAGCTGCCATTGGTGTAACTTTTAGCATTACCATGTTTATTACCTTACTTAGTTTTATGTCAGGTCTCAATGACTTATTAGACGGTCTTATATTGAATAGAACACCGCATGTAAGAATTTATAACGACGTTAAGCCCAAAGCAGATCAGCCTATCAATAAAAGTAGTCAGTTCGCAAAAACACATAATTTTATTGGATCTATAAAATCTGATGCCAATAGACAAGCCATTTATAATAGTGAGGCAATTATTAAATCTATATTAAATGACCCACGCGTTTTAGGGCTTTCACAAAAATTAACAGCACAGGTTTTTTTTAACGATGGTAGCATTGATATTACAGGTAGTATTTTTGGCATCAATCCATCTGCCGAAACCAAACTATACCATTTTGATGAATATATCACAACCGGAAATTCGGCTGATTTAACCAAGGTAAACAATAGTATTATTTTGGGGAAAGGGCTAGCTGACAAACTGTTAGTACAAATTGGTGATGCTGTTCAAATCACTACTTCAAAGGGTGACCTTTTTCAATTAAAAGTAGTGGGTACTTTTCAGTCTGGTATTAAGGACTTTGATAATGTTCAGAGTTATGCTTCCATTAATACGGTGCAAAAAATATTATCAGTACCCAATGATTATATAACTAGTATTCAAGTAAAACTCAAGGATATTACACAGGCGCCTGCTGTTGCAAAAGCATATCAACAATTATATCAAACGGATGCCGAAGATATTCAAACAGCGAATTCACAATTTGAAACAGGAAGCTCCATTCGAACTTTAATATCTTATTCGGTAGGTATTACCTTATTGATTGTTGCAGGATTTGGTATATATAATATTTTGAACATGATGATTTTTGAAAAAATGGATTCTATTGCCATTTTAAAAGCAACCGGTTTTTCGGGCAAGGATGTAAAAAGTATCTTTATATATATTGCAATTTCAATTGGTATTTTTGGTGGACTCATGGGACTTTTATTTGGGTTTGGATTATCAGCACTAATTGATCAAATACCCTTTAATACCGCATCCCTGCCAACTATTAAAACTTATCCAATTAATTATAATCCTAGATTTTATTTGATTGGAATTGTATTTTCATTTATCACCACTTACTTTGCGGGTTGGTTCCCTGCTAGAAAGGCAAGTAAAATTGACCCTGTGGTTATCATCAGAGGAAAATAATATGGAAAAGATATTAGAAGCAAAAAATATTAATAAATTCTTTCACGATCCGGTACGCATACAGGTCCTTGAAAATTTGAGCTTAAGTATCAACAAAGGAGAATTTGTTTCACTTACGGGTAAATCGGGTTGCGGAAAATCAACCCTGCTATATGTTTTATCTACTATGGATACTGATTATGATGGGACCATATTAATTGATGGTGAAGAGATGCCTAAAAAAGAGGAAGGATTTTTAGCTAAAATAAGAAATGAAAAAATTGGTTTTGTATTTCAGTTTCATTATTTGTTAAACGAGTTTAATGTACTAGAAAATGTAATGCTACCGGGGCTTAAGTTAGCTAAATATTCCCGAGCAGAAGTGGAGCACCGTGCTATGGAAAAATTGAAAATTTTAGGTATTGATCATTTGGCATTAAAAAAATCTAACCATGTTTCAGGTGGTGAAAAACAGAGGGTAGCTATCGCAAGAGCTTTGATAAATGACCCACATATTATAATGGGAGACGAGCCTACCGGTAACCTAGATAAAAAAAACAGCGACATCGTTTTTGATATTTTTAATCAATTAGCAAGCGAGTTTAAACAAACGCTATTGATTGTTACACATGATCAAGGTTTTGCTGAGCGCACACATCGCATTATCAAAATGGAAGATGGAAAAATAATTTCCTAAAATTTTTGATTTACCATTACCAACCAATACCATAATCTTCACCATGATGTGAACTACCTCCCCACATGCTACCATGCTTCCAATCAAATAATATTGCGTTGATAGGTCCATTTGTCCTTTCTTCAAAGCTTAGAGTATAACCCATACCGCGTAAATCCTTTCTAACCCAATCTGGCACATTGTTATTCAACAACAAATTTCCTGGTCTTGGTTTACGGTCTTCAATTTTTGAACCTCCCAAGGATAACCACAATTGATTGGAATTGATATTCGCTGCTTCTGTGGCTTCCTGAACAGTCATACCAAACTCAACAACATTTAAAAAGAATTGTAATAAATTTTGATCCTGTGTGTCACCTCCTTGAACGCCAAATGCCATATATGGTCTTCCTTCTTTCATTGCAATGCTTGGTGTCAATGTAACACGCGGTCTTTTACCAGGCGCTACTACATTAAATGGATTTATGGAAGAATCTAATACAAAACTTTGCATACGTTGACTCATACCAACACCCGTATTTCCTGCAATCACTGCTGGCAACCACCCACCACTTGGCGTAATAGAAACAATCCAGCCTTCTTTATCAGCTGCTTCAACAGTAGTAGTGCCTCTCCATAAACGATCCATGTAAGCAGCATCAGTTGGTAATATTTTATCATTATACGAAACTGCATCATGTGCAGGTAAAAAACTATTCTTAACTTTTACGGTATCTGTTGAAGGCTTATATCCTCTTGCTTTAATTAAATCCATAAATGGATTTTGTTTTCCCTCAAAAGGATAAGGATCTCCAGGACCAGCCGTTGGATTGTTGGAAACAAAATTTATTTCACTTGCTCTTTGTTTTGCATATTCCTTACTCAATAAACCTTTCATTGGTTGGTTCACAGCAAAGCGAGGATCTCCATAATAAAAATCACGATCTGCAAAACTTAAATTCATTGCTTGATATACTGTATGAATATATCTTGATGAATTATAGCCCATACTTTTTAGATCAAAATTTTCTAAAATATTTAATGCTTGTAATAATGCTGGTCCCTGAGTCCATTGTTGTAATTTATATACCTCAATGCCCTTATAATTAACATGTGTAGTGGCTTCTTCAACAGGCTTCCAATTGGCTAAATCGGATTTAGTGATTAATCCTCCTTGTTCTTGTACGCCTCTTACAAATTCGTCCGCAATGTCACCGGTATAAAAACGATCATATGCTGCTTGAATAGCTTCTTTTCTTGATTTTCCTTTTTTTAAGGCAGCTTGTTCGGCATCCACCATTTTTTGAAGTGTGTTTAATAAATCTTGCTGAACAAAAATTTCTCCTGCCTCTGGCGCTTCTCTTTTTTGACCTAAATGTGGCAACAACACTTTTTTACTATATGGCCATTCTTTAATTCTTCCCTTTCCTCTTTCAATACTATTTGCAGTTTGTGCATCAATGGGATAGCCTGCAGCTAGTTCCATAGCAGGAGCTAATACTTCCTTCAAGCTCATTGTTCCATAGGTAGACAACATATAGCAAATACCTCCGGGCGTACCAGGAGTGGTGGCCGCTAATGGACCAAATTCTGGAGGAAAATTGTAACCCTTAGATTTAAAAAAAGCAGGTGTTGCACCAGTAGGCGCCACTCCCATTGCATTAATGGCAAGGACTTGTTTGGTATTGGGGTTATATATTAATGCCTGTGTTTCTCCACCCCAGCTAAGCACATCCCACATAGTACAGGTAGCCGCTAACATTGCACAAGCGGCATCAACAGCGTTTCCACCTCGATCAAAAATTTTAGCCCCAGCAGTTGCAGCTAATGGTTTTCCTGTAATGGCCATCCAGTTTTTACCATGCAGGGGAGGTTTTTGAGTTTGTTGTGCTTTCACTGAATTTGACATGGTTAATATCACCATTAGCACAAAAAGTGTTTTTTCAAAAAATAGTTTCTCTTTTTTCATATCCATAAATTGTACTCCGAAAATAATGTTTAATAGCAATATATTTATACCATTGTTACAGAATAAATTTAAAATTTGTTTACCTTAATACGGGTAATTCAACTTGACGCTTGAATCAGCTCAAAATTGCTATAAATAAAATGATGCGAAAAATACTAAAACTAAGCAGCTATATACTGCTAACCTTGGTTTGTTTAACCCTTGTGACCATCATGGTAGTAGGGCAAAAAGACATTCCTAGAAATGAGCTCAAGCTAAAATATACCAACAAAGCTTCAAAATTCATACCTATTATGGGTATGAATGTTCATTATAGAGATGAAGGAAACCAGCAAGATAGCATTCCGCTTGTTTTAATTCATGGAACCTCGTCGTCCTTACATACATGGGAAAAAGTAACTTATATATTAAATGAGCAGTCTTATGGTAATAAAAGAGTAATTGCTTTAGATATGCCTGCTTTCGGATTAACAGGACCCAATCCTGAAAATAAATACTCCTATGAAAATTTTACGGCTGTCATTGATTCTCTTTTAATAAAATTAAATGTCACTACATGCATGATTGGCGGAAACTCACTGGGAGGAGGGATAGCCTGGCATTACACTGTTGCGCATCCTAATAAAGTAGCAAAGCTAATTTTAATTGATGCCAGTGGTTATCCTAAAAAAAATGAAAAAGGTTCTCTTGGTTTTATCATAGCTCAAATCCCCGTTATCAATAATTTATTACTTTACATAACGCCTAAATCACTTGTGCAAAAAAGCTTGGAGGATGTATACTTTAATAAAAGTTTATTGGAACAAAGTACGGTTACTAGATACCATGATTTTTTATTATGTGCCGGGAACCGAAAAGCTGCACTTTCCTTATTTAAAAATAAAATAGCACAAAACACTGAGCTCATTAAAACCATACAAACACCAACATTGATTTTATGGGGAAGAGAAGACGGATTAATTAGTGTAGATAATGTGGCGCTATTTCATAAAGATATTAAAAATAGTCAAGTAGTCATACTTGATAAAGTAGGTCATGTTCCAAATGAAGAAGCGCCTAAAGAAGTAGCGAATGCCATTTATCAATTTATTAAATAACCCTTTTAAATATATAACCTATGAAAAATGTTATTGCAATGGTACTTGTAATAGTACTTACTTCCTGTGGGTCCAAACAATATGATACCATCATCAAAAACGGAATGGTATATGATGGTAATGGAGGCGATCCCTTTAAAGCCGACATAGCAATTAAAGGAGATACCATTGCGTTTATTGGTGATTTGTCAAATGCAACTGCTACCAATGTAGTGGACGCAAAAGGCATGGCCGTTAGCCCTGGCTTTATTAATATGCTTAGCTGGGCACCAACTTCATTAATGATTGACGGAAATTCACAAGGCGATATTCGTCAAGGCGTAACGCTTGAAGTTTTTGGTGAAGGTGGAAGCATGGGTCCTTTAAATGCCAAGATGAAACAACAAATGATTGACGACCAAACGGGTAAATTAAAATTACCTGTGGAGTGGAACACGCTTGGTGAGTATATGCATTATATGGAGAAAAAAGGAATTAGTTGCAATATTGCTTCATTTGTGGGTGCGACAACTATTAGAGAAAATATAATTGGTGAAGACAATCGAGCGCCGACTGAAAAAGAATTACTACAAATGCAAGCATTGGTAAAACAAGCAATGGAAGAAGGTGCTTTGGGCGTGGGTAGTTCCTTAATTTATCCGCCGGCATTTTTTGCAAAAACAGAAGAATTAATTGCATTGTGTAAAGCAGCGGCTCCATATGGTGGAGGATATATTTCGCATATGCGAAGTGAAGGAAATAATTTTATTGAAGCAGTGAATGAATTAATCACCATTGCAAAAGAAGCAAAAGTACATGGTGAAATTTATCATTTAAAAGCAGGGGGGAAAGACAACTGGCCTAAAATAGATTCAGTTATTAAATTAGTGGAGGCTGCTAGAGCAAGCGGTATTGACATTGCTGCCAATATGTATACTTATACCGCAGGTGCTACGGGCATGACAGCAGCAATGCCTCCTTCCTTACAAGACGGTGGTTTTGGCAAATTGTGGACGCGTTTGCAAGATCCAAAAATCAGAAAGGAAATGATTAAAGCCATGAAGACCAATGCGAAGGATTGGGAAAATTTATATTACGGAACAGGTGGCGCTGATAAGGTTTTATTACTTGGTTTTAGAAGAGACTCTTTATTTAAGTATGCTGGTAAATCACTTGCTGAAGTTGCTAAAATTAGAAATACCACACCCGAAGATTGTGCTATTGATTTAATTATTCAAGACAGCAGTCGTGTAGAAGTTGCTTACTTTTTAATGAGTGAAGAAAACGTAAAAAAACAAATTGCACTTCCATGGGTAAGCTTTGGATCGGATGCGGCATCAGGATCTAATGAGGGTATATTTTTAGAACAAAGCAACCACCCTCGTGCTTATGGTAACTTTGCAAGGGTGCTAGGAAAATATGTAAGAGAAGAAAAAGTGATTCCTTTACAATTAGCGATTCATAAATTAGCAAAAGTTGCAGCTACTAGTTTGCATTTAAGTAAGTATGGTGAATTGAAAGTGGGTAAGAATGCCGATGTATTGGTTTTTGACCCTGCTAAAGTTTCAGATCACGCCACTTATGAAAAACCAATTCAGTATGCAACAGGTATGATACACGTATTTGTAAACGGTAAACAAGTATTGAAAGACGGAGAACATACCAATGCTAAGCCAGGTAAATTTGTAAAAGGCGAAGGGGCAAAACTATAGTTTCGCTAACGCATTTTCTAAATCCTGTATTAGGTCGTCCACATTTTCAATACCTACTGAATAACGAATTAAACTCTCTGGTATACCTAATTGTTTGCGTTGTGCTTCGGTTAACTCCACATGGCTCGTAGTTCTTGGCGGACCTGCTAAAGTACTTACTGATCCTAAGCTTGCAGCTAAATGAACAAGTTGTAAGGAAGTTAATAGCTTAGCTACGTTTTCATACCCACCTACTAAGGCAAAACTCATGATGCCACCAAAGCCACTCATTTGTGCTTTAGCAATTTCATGACCTGGGTGTGTAGGCAAGCCTGGATAAAATACGTCCTGCACTTTTGGATGTGCTTTTAAATAATGTGCAATTTTTAAAGCAGAAGCATTTTGTCTTTCTATTCTTAATTCCAATGTTTTCATACCTCTTGCAATCATATAAGCAGGATCGGCTTGTAAACTTGCGCCATTAATCTCTCGGTAGTTATATACCTTTTGTACTAATTCTTTTTTACCGGCAAGCACACCGCCCATGGCATCAGAGTGACCACATAAAAATTTAGTGGCGCTATGTAACACTAAATCAGCTCCAAGTGCCAATGGATTTTGATTAATAGGCGTAGCAAATGTATTATCGACCACCACAATCGCCCCCACTTTTTTTGCTGCGGCTGCTAAACGTTTAATATCAACCACTTTTAAGGTAGGATTCGTTGGCGTTTCTAAATACACCATATCACAACCTTTTGCAATTTCAGTTTCAAAATTTTCAAAATCAGTCGTGTCACATAAAGTTACCTGTACATTATTGAGCGGTAAAAAATCTAAAAATATTTTACTCGTACCACCGTAATTATCTTTTTGTGAAACCACTCTTTTTCCTGCAGTTAAAAAAGTATACAATGTATTGCTAATAGCTGCCATACCTGTTGCAAAGGAAGTTGCGGCTTCAGCACCTTCTAGTATTCTAATTTTTTCCTCTAATGCACCAACTGTTGGATTAGTATTTCGACTATATATAAAACCTTCAGCTTTTCCGAGTGATACCTGATGCCACTTTTCAACGTCATTATAAGCAAATGCTACGCTGTTTACAATGGGTGTAGTTACAGCACCACTCACATTTAAATCACCTTCTCCTCCCCATACCGATTGAGTACTTTTATTAAATTTCGACAAGTCCATTTTGTTAATTATTTATTTTGTTTTTGTTAATTGAATGCCATCAAAATCTAATTTGTCTATTTTACCAAGCGGACTCATAAAAAATTGAGCCCCCGTTTTACCCTGCCATTCTTGATTCCACTCAATTGTAAAAGTATCGTAATTAAAATGAACTAAATTTCCTCTACCCAATTTTATATTTGACGCTTGCAATACACCATTGTTTAATGTAATAGTAACAGTTCCATATAAAGGATCGTTATAAATTCCTGTATATGCTTCTAAAGCAAGGCTAGGCTTGGTATTAAGTACTCTTTGTGCTTCTTGTTCTTGTTCTGCTTTTTTAGCTTTTGCTTGAATGCCGCCATATAATTTTAAAAATTCGGTACTCCAATCGGTATCACCACCAACTGCATACATATCCATGGCCTTAAACATTAAGGCATGTCGTGCTTCGGCGTGATCTAAGTTTGCAAAAACATACACACCTGTTTTAAGCGCCGGTATTTGACCATGAATGGCAATTTCTCCAGCTAAAGAACCTGTATGAAAATTTAATTTTTGTCCTTTATAATCCTGTTGAAACCAACCTAATGCATAAGTGGTAAAATTTGGTTTTGTTAATTGGGCTGTTGGATAAAAACCATCTTCCGTTACAAAGGTTTGAGGTTTCAATAAAGTTTTCCAAGTTTCAGCACTCACTAGTCTTCCTCCTTCATATTTACTACTATCAATCATACATTTAACCCAAAGTGATATATCGTCAATGGTTGAATATACTGAACCTGCTGCTCCCACTCTGTCTGCCGTATCTCTGACAATTCTTTCCACTTTACCATCAATCGTATAATGCGCTTGTGAAATATTATCATCCATTATTCTACTCAATAAGGGTACCGTACGTTTCATGCCAAGAGGTTTAAAAATATGAGCCGTCACATAATCAGCCCAGGTTTCACCACTTACTTTTTCAATAACTTTTCCTGCAATATGATAAAAAATATTTTGATAAATAAAACTTGACCTAAAAGAATAACTTGGTTGGACATATTGCATTTTATCAATGATTTCATCCCCTGTCAAAATATTCATACCCCATAAAAAATCGGTATTACCAACACCAGAATTGTGCAAGAATAAATCTCTTACACGCATTTGTGTCGTTACATAGGGTTCATATAATCTAAAACCAGGCAAATATTTTATCACTGGATCATCCCAATTTACCTTTCCTTGATCCACCAAAATACCCATGGCAGTTGCTGTCATGGCTTTAGTAGTGGATGCACAGGCAAAATAAGTATCATTATTTACAGGTGCGTTTGTTTGAAGGGACTTTACACCATAGGTTTTTTTAAAGACTACTTGATTGTTTTTAACAACTACAATAGCAAGGCCTGGAATATTCCAGTCCTTCACAGCCTTTTGAGCATAACTATCAAATTCGGCGTTAATGTCTAGATTATTTTTTTGTTTAGTTGACTGAGCAAAAAGAGAATTGCTCATCAATAAAAAACTAATCAAAGAAAGTTGAAGTAGATTTTTCATAAAAAAGTTATATGTTTAAAATTACAAATTTCTCACTAGCAATCCATTATAATTATTCATATATAATTAGGATTTAGTAAATTTATAGTTCAAGTACATTGTATCAACACAAATACCAACTAACTTCAATTATAAATTAATGATCATGAAAACAATTACTAATATTATTAAATGGAGCGTTTTTAGTTTTGTACTATCATTTGTAACGCAAGCCGATGCGCAACAACTTAATATGGATGTAAGAGATTTTGACGGCAACATGCAAGTATATGACCCAGCCAATCCAAGCAAGAATAAGGGGGGTAAATTAAGTTACGCAGAAGTGGAAGGATCAGCTTTTTGGAGTGATCAATGGAATCCAGCAATCATCTATTTTAGCAATGGCTCTAAAGCTAAAATCAATCAAGCGAGATTAAATTTGTATACAAGCGAAATTCATTATTTGAGCGGAGATGCTACTGAACTTGCAGTTGACAATCAAGACATCACAAGACTTGTGTTTTTAAATAAAAATAATTTAACGCAGGCCATTGCTAGTTTTACTAAATTAACAAATCATTTAACCAGTAAAGGAACTGCCTACTATAGAGTGCTTAATGCAGGAGATTTTCAATTAATACTTTTACAAAAGCAGTTGGTAAAAACAAGTCCATATGATCCTATTCAAGGAAAGAGCATTAGTAGCTTTTATTCAACCAAAGAATATGCTATGTATAACAAAGGCAAGGTTACCACATTAAACGATTTAGATCGAAGTAATATTCTAAGCTCCATTACATTTAATGCCAAAGTAGAACCTTGGCTTAAAGAAAATAAAAATAAATTGAAATCAGAAAAAGAAGTGATTGCTTTTTTGAATTTTTTTAATTCACTTTAAGGCTACTATTTTTTAAGCTTGTATCAATTTTGCTATTCCAAATGCAGCAGCAGCAGCTACTGCACCAATAAACATAACCTTAATACCGCCCAACCAAGGATTAATACCTGTCATTTTACTTTTAAAGAAACCAAATATATATAAACATACAAGGGTAATCACGGCCGATATTTTTAAACCATCAAGTGAATTGGTTACAAAAAAGTAGGGCGTTAAAGGTACCATTCCACCAACTACATAACTTAGCCCTATATTAAATGCACTTTTTCGAGCACGCTTCGGATCTGGTTCTTCTAAACCTAGTTCAAACTTCATCATAAATTCAACCCAACGTTTTTCATCTTTAATTATTTCTTGGGTAGCTTCTTCCGCTGTTTCATTAGATAAACCCCATTCTAAAAACACATTACGTACCTCCTGAATTTCAACCTCTCTTTTATGGGTAAGTTCCCAATACTCTTTTTTTAATTCGCTATTATAGTGGTCTATTTCGGTTTTTCCAGCTAAATAACCCCCTAAGCCCATGGCAATCGAGCCAGCGGCTACTTCGGCAATACCTGCAATCCAAATTAAACTTACATGATCCCCTACCGCACCGCTTAATCCTGCCGCTAATGCAAAAGGAACCGT
Organism: uncultured Bacteroidota bacterium; assembly: GCA_903929425.1. GTDB lineage: Bacteria > Bacteroidota > Bacteroidia > Chitinophagales > Chitinophagaceae > Sediminibacterium. The sequence continues at coordinate 2,451 of CAIYUO010000053.1, read as the reverse complement.
TAAACCATCGCTCATACCAATTACAATATCAGTTAATATATCACTGCTTTGCATATGTTCTTCGAGATGTAAGTGAAAATCGCTCATATTTATAGAATTATTATTGTTGCCATCAGGGGCTTATCAAATGTAAACAAAATTGAATAAATTTAATAACCATAAAACCAATCTTAATCATAATTTAAAATGATCTTAAATGGATAATAAAAAAAATTCAAGGCGAAAATTTCTACAAAATACTGCAACCATTTTAACAGGTTTTTCAATTGTACCAAGACATGTATTAGGCAAAGGATTTTTAGCGCCAAGTGATCAACTCACCAAAGGAATTATTGGTGTGGGTGGAATGGGCCGTGGTCATATTCCTTATGCTGGGACCAGGGTGGTGGCTATTTGTGATGTAGACAAAAATCATTTAACCGAAGTTGCTGACAAAATTGGTGGGGGTGTAAAAACTTTTCATGATCATCGTGAACTTATCAACTTACCCGAAGTTGACATTGTACATATTGCTACACCACCTCATTGGCATGGTATTATGGCAGTTGACGCTGCAAAAGCAGGTAAAGATATTTGGTGTGAAAAACCAATGACTCGTACCATAGGTGAAGGAAAAATAGTTAGAGAAGCCATAGCCCAATATGGTCGCATGTTTCGATTAAATACTTGGTTCCGCTTTGAAGGTGATTTTTATGGGATGAACACAACCGTTAGGCCTATTAAAAAATTAGTAGAGAGTGGATTATTAGGATGGCCATTAACTGTCACTGTAAGTAAAACAACAGGATTTGATTGGAAATTTTATTGGGTAGGAAAAACAAATTTAGCACCACAGGTCCTACCTGAACAACTGGATTATGATCGATGGCTAGGACCCGCGCCATATAAGCCATACAACGCACATCGAACACATCAAACATTTAGAGGATACTGGGATTATGATGGAGGTGGATTAGGTGATATGGGTCAACATTATTTAGATCCTATACAATATTTTTTAGGCAAAGATGAAACGAGTCCCATAAAAGTAGAAGTGGATGCTGAACAACAACATCCTGATGCCTGTGGGACCTTTAGAAAAATCACTTACACTTATGCCGACGGTTGTAAAATAATTTTAGATGGAGAAGCCAAGGATCCAGATGCTGCATATATTGAAGGTCCAAATGGAAAGTTATTTGCCGGTTTTAAAAGTACGATTCCAAATTTAAAGGAAAAATTAGCCATGATGCCAGATCCAGCACCGCAGGTTACAAATTTTTTAGATAGTGTTAAGTATCGAACCCCATTTGCATTGAATGAAAAAAATGGATTTAAATCTTGTACTTTAATTAATATGGGTAAAATTGCTTTACAGTTAGGACGCACATTACATTTTGATCCTTTACAAGAAATTTTTATTAACGACAACGAAGCAAATTATTTAATTAACCCACCCATGCGTGGGCCTTGGATTATTTAATAAAAAAGCGAAAATTTAAATTCAAAATTACAAGATGAAAAAATATATTATACCTATTCTTTTAATAGCAGGTTCTTTTTTAAGTAGTATAGAAATTGCGCGTGCACAGACAACAACTGCTCCTGAGGCAGTGCTAAAGACATTTCCTTATCAACAATCTAATCAGGCAAGTGAGGCATTAAACTCAATGGATGCATGGAAAAGTGCTGATTGGAAAATGTTTTTTGCATTAATGGAAGATACAAGTCAACAAACAAAAGCTACCTATGCTTTACATGCCTTTGTTAATAAAGTTGCACAAGAGGACAGTAAGCGGGCCGCCTTTGTTAAGGTGTTACATAAGCAAATAAAAAAAGCTAAATCGGATTATACAAAAATATTGTATGTCGAAGAACTAAAATTATTAAGTGATACTATTTATGTAAACGGTAGATTATCTATTTTACCTGAAACAAAATTAAATACTACCAATATTCAAACTAAGGCAGTTAACCCTACACAGCTTTTATTAAACTTACAAAACCAATATGAACAAAAATCGAATTCAATTGAAAAGAAAAATTTAATTTGGCAAGCAAGTAAAATTTCAGATATTGGTAATTTCATGTTTGTTGCTAAATTCTTGTCTGATGAGGCTGTGAAACATTTTGCAGCAAATACTTTGGCAAAATTTGCACTCAACGATTTAACCATTCGTGGATCAGAAGTTCGTATGGTTCTTGAAAATGTTTTATCACTCATTCAGGGAGAAGATAGTGCGATACTCGTGCCTGCATTAAAAGTGCATCTTAAAAAAATGCCTTATGATTATGGATTTGTCTCCTTATTTAATGGAAAAGATTTAACAAGCTGGAAGGGCTTAGTCGCTAATCCTATTGCTAGAAGTAAAATGAAGGACTCTACTTTACAAGCAGCACAAGCAAAAGCCGATCTTAAAATGCGTGAAGACTGGGTAGTGAATGATGGCCTTTTAAATTTCACAGGAAAAC
>CAIYUO010000052.1 GCA_903929425.1 uncultured Bacteroidota bacterium | reverse complement strand
CCCAATCAACTATCAAAAGTGTATTTCAACAATATAACTATACATTGGATCCACATGGAGCGGTAGCATTTTTAGCAGCACAGCAATTTATAAAAGATCAAGAAAATTTCATTGCCCCGCATAATAAGGAAAGTAAAATTACAAGTGCTATTATTTTAGAAACTGCACATCCGGTTAAGTTTCCAGAAGTGGTTGAAGAAGCAATTGGCCAAACTATTGCGATACCTGAATCGGTTCAATTTTTATTAGACAAAGAAAAAGTTGCCATCCCAATGGGAGGCAACTTTAACGTATTTAAATCTTGGATGTTAAATAGAAAATCTATTTAATCTAAATAAATCCTGAAATTAATAATCTTCAAATTATTTTTTGATAATTAATTTATCTGCAGTACGTCTTACTTTTAAAGCACCTGATAAATAATCATTTGCAGCATCACGGTAACCTAATGTTAATGCAACTGTTGCATGTAAGCCTTGTGCAGCTAATCCTAATTCAGTATCAACTGCTGCAGGATCAAAACCTTCCATTGGCGTACCATCTACTTGTTCACTAGCGGCAGCAACTAATGCAAAACCTAGAGCGATATAAGTTTGTTTTGCAGCCCAAATTTGTAATTGCTCTGGAGTTTGATGTGCAATTGCACCTTTCACATATCCTGCAAAATCTTTTAAAGCATCTACAGGTACACCTCTTTGTTCAGCAATTTCTTGCATGTACGCATCAACACTTGCTTCATTAATAGTTGTGTGAGCAGCAAAAATTATCACAGCACTTGATTCACCAACCTGTGGTTGATTGTAAAAATGAGGTTGTAATTTTTTTCTAGTTTCTTCATCTTCTACCACAATAATAGAATAAGGTGTTAAACCAAATGAGCTTGGTGCCAAACGAGTTGCTTCTAAAATTGTTTCTAAAGTTTGAGCAGGTATTTTCGCACCGTTCATTCTTTTTACAGCATAACGCCATTTCAATGCATCTAATAAATTCATGTTTATGTTTTTAAGTTATTTAAATAATTAATGTTTGAACATTAAAATTAATAATATTGTACAAGCTATCCAAATTAACTTTATGTAAACTGTTAATATTGACTAAACTCATGTTAGTGAATGTCTTATGTCTTGATTAGTACCTTTTTTGGAACTAACTTTATAGTATGTTCAAGCAAATTTTGATACTACTGATTGGTTTGATGTGTTTAGGTGTGACAAAAAATTCACTTTTGGCTCAAAATCCTGTAAAAAGTTCAAATCAAAAACAGCTTTTAAAAGCAACCTATATTTTATCAGGTATAGTAACTGATGAAGCATCGAATTTACCATTACAAGGTGCTAGCATTTATTTTCCTGAATTTAAAAAAGGAATTGTTTCAGGCGCGAATGGTGCTTATGAAATTTCTTTACCTCAAGGTGAACATATTGTGGAAGTAAGCTTTATAGGTTTTTCTATTTATACAAAAACCATTTTGATAAAAAATAATGTTGTTGAAAATTTCAAACTAGGACATAGTGCTGTTGAAAATTCAAACGTAACCGTTACTAGTTTTTTGCGTGCGACGAGTTCGCGTAAAACACCAACTCCGATTAATATTATTAAGAAGGAAGACTTATTCAGATCGGCTAGTACCAATTTTATTGATGCACTTTCTAAAACACCAGGTGTATCACAATTAAGTACGGGTCCTGCTATTTCTAAACCCATTATTCGTGGATTAGGTTACAATCGAGTAATGCTATTAAATGATGGTGTTCGACAAGAGGGACAACAATGGGGTGACGAACACGGCATTGAAATTGATGAGTATAATGTTACACGTACCGAGGTTTTAAAAGTACCTGCCTCTATCATTTATGGAAGTGAAGCATTGAGTGGTGTCATTAATGTAGTGTCTAATGTTCCAGTGGCCGAAGGTGCCATTAGAGGAAATATTTTTAGCAATTATCAATCTAATAATAAATTAAAGGGATATCATTTTGATTTAGCGGGTAATAAAAAAGGTTTAGTGTGGGGAACCAATGCATCGTCAAAAAGTGCATCGGATTATCAAAATAAATATGATGGTTATGTTTACAATTCAAAATTTAATGAATTAAATGGTGGCGGATATGTGGGCATAGAAAAGGATTGGGGTTATACTCATTTTTTTGTAAGCCAGTTTAACCAAAAGTTAGGAATGATTGAAGGAGAAAGAAATAACCAAGGGAATTTTATAAAACCAATGATAGGTGGTGAAGCAGTTGCATCGACATCTGATTTCAATTCTACCAATCCAAATATTCCTTATCAACATATTATACATACCAAATACACATTGGATAATAATATTAAATGGGGGGAGGGAAGACTAAAAGCAAATATTGCATATCAACGTAATCAACGTCAAGAGTTTGGCAATATTGACAATCCAACTGAAAAAAGTTTATACTTTGATTTAGGGACTTTAAATTATTCTTTTCAATATTTATTACCTGAAAAAAATAACTGGAAACACACCATTGGTGTAAATGGAATGCAGCAAGAAAATAAAAACAAGGGGGTGGAAGTTTTAATACCAGCCTATAAATCGGTGGAGTTAGGTTTGTTTTTTTACACACAAAAACGCGCGGGTAATTTAACCATGAGCGGAGGTGCAAGAATTGACAAAAAGGGAATTGAGTTTAGCGATTTAGTCAATAATGAATTACAGAAAAAGGACTACGGCGCAATGGCGGGTTCTTTTGGAATGACCTATGAAGCTGGTGAAGACTTAATTTTTAAATTAAATATTGCACGAGGCTATCGTGCTCCGAATTTAGCCGAGCTAGGAAGCAACGGAGCACATGAAGGAACCAATCGATATGAATACGGCAACACCAATTTAAAATCTGAGAAAAGTTTACAATTGGATTTAGGTGCCGAGTGGAGTGATGAGCATGTTTCTTTTGCAGGAAGTGTATTTTATAATCAAGTCACCGATTATATTTTTTATCAAAAATTATTGGGTAAAAAGGGAACTGATTCGATAATTATGGATGCATCAGGGAAAGATTTTTTCGCCTTCGCCTATCAGCAACAAAATGCGAACTTAATGGGTGCCGAATTTAATTTAGACATTCACCCACACCCTATTGACGGATTACATATTGAAAACACATTTTCCTATGTACAGGGAGCTTTCGCAAAAGCTATTGATGGAAGTAAAAACTTACCAACAATACCACCCCTAAGGTGGATTTCAGAATTTAGATATGAGTTAAAAAACAAAAACACGCAATTTAAAAATAGTTATTTATCAGTTCAATTGGATAATGTTTTTGCACAAAATAATCCATTCACGGGTTATAATACGGAAACGGCTACACCAGGATATCATTTATTAAATGTAGGCTTGGGGACTCAGTATACTAAAAAGGGAAAGCAATTATTTAGTATTTCATTTATTGCTCAAAACTTAACGGATGTGGCTTATCAAAATCATTTAAGTCGTTTGAAATATACTGCCGAAAATTTGGCAACAGGCCGAATGGGTGTGTTTAATATGGGCCGCAATTTTAGTTTAAAAGTTAATATACCGTTGGTGTTTGATTAATATTTAGAAAAAATATTTGACGTTTATCCCGGGGGTACCTAAAGCAACAGGGTCGGCTATTGGGAAAACCAATATTATTTCCCCTAATGCGGTAGTCACTGGAGACCTAAGGTTTTTAACGGAGCAGCAAAAAATAAATGCCCGCAAAACTATGCAAAACATTGTAAATCAAAGTCTTACAGGAGCAAAAGCGACTATTACCTTCCAGGCTCAAGAGGTGCAGGTGACATAAGCTATGTAGCTCAATATATGGATTGCATTGATGGCTTAGGTGCCAGCGGAAGAGGCGCACATGCCCCAGGTGAAACCATTAATTTGAAGGAGTTTCCAATACTTATAAAAAGAGCCGCGCTTACTATTTATAGGTTGACGAGGTAGGGGTAAGTTCCGTATCTAAAATAAGTAATATAAAGTAGCTATTCCTCCATAGATTTTCGATAGTTTTGGCGTAATGAAAGAGGCAATTTCTACATACT
>CAIYUO010000051.1 GCA_903929425.1 uncultured Bacteroidota bacterium | reverse complement strand
TTGTTCAAGAATAAGCAGAGAAATGAAGGGAACGAAATCGTTCCCTTCTTCTTTTTTAACTATGGAAGTAAACGATTTAAAGGAAAGGGTACAAGGTATAATTGAACCTCTATTAGTAGAGGATCCGGAATATTTTTTGGTTTGGATCAAGGTAAAACCTGGCCATATTATTAGAGTATACTTAGATGGTGACAATGGCTTACCTATTCAAAAGTGTATTTACTTCAACAGAAAGTTATACCGAGCAATTGAAGAAGCAGGCTGGTTCCCGGAAGGTGATTTTGCTTTAGAAGTTTCTTCGCCAGGTGTGGATGAGCCTTTACTTTTAACAAGACAATACAATAAAAATATAGGCCGTAAAGTTGAAGTAAAAATGTTAGACGAGACCAAAAAGGAAGGTACTTTAATGACGGTGACAGAAAAAGATATTTTGATTGAGTGGACAGAGGGAAAGGGTAAAAAAGCAACCCAGCAACAATTGCTAATACCGTTTGAAAATATTAAATCAACAATAGTTCAAATTCAATTTTAACAAATCATCAAGCGAGAAGCTTGAAAAAAAATTATGTTATGGCAAGTATAAATTTGATTGAAGCGTTCCAAGAGTTTAAAGACGCAGAAAGTATTGATCGTCCAACTATGATGAAAGTGGTAGAGGATGTTTTCAAAACTTTATTAAGAAAAAAATATGGTAGCGATGAAAATTTCGACGTTATCGTTAACGCTGAAAAAGGTGACTTGGAAATTATCCGTCGTCGTGAAATTAGACCCGATGATGATGTAGACAATCCTTTAGCAGAGGTTTCTTATTCTGACGCAATCAAGATAGAGCCTGACTTTGAGATTGGTGAGGAATTATTAGAAGAAGTAAATATTTATGATTTTGGTCGTCGTGCTATTTTAGCTGCAAAGCAAACTTTAGCATCTCGTATCAACGATTTAAAGAAAAACGCTTTAGTAAAAAAATATTCAGATCGTATTGGCGAAATAATGAACGCTGAAATTTATCAGGTTTGGAAAAAGGAAGTTTTATTATTAGATGAGGAAGGCAACGAATTAATTCTTCCTAAAACAGAACAAATCCCTCAAGACTTTTTCAAGAAAGGTGAAAACATCAGAGCCGTAATTGCACGCGTGGATATGAAAAATAATTCACCTGTAATTATCTTATCAAGAACAAGTCCATTGTTCTTATCTAAATTATTAGAAATAGAAGTTCCTGAAATTTTTGATGGCTTAATCACTATTAAAAAAATTGTTCGTGAACCAGGTGAACGTGCAAAAGTTGCTGTTGAATCATTTGACGATCGTATCGATCCAGTAGGTGCTTGTGTAGGTATGAAAGGTTCTCGTATTCACGGAATTGTTCGTGAATTGAAAAACGAAAATATCGATGTAATCAACTTTACTACAAATACGCAATTATTAATTCAACGTTCATTGACGCCTGCGAAAATTAGCTTCATGAACATAGACAATGATCGCAAACGTGCGGAAGTATACTTACAAGCTGATCAGGTTTCATTGGCCATTGGTCGCCGTGGTGTTAACATTAAACTTGCCTCCGAACTAACTGGCTATGAATTAGATGTTTACCGTGAGGACGAGGAAGTATTAGAAGAATTTGATATTGATATGGATGAATTTATTGATGAAATTGAACCATGGATCATTGATGAATTTAAGCGCGTTGGTTGTGATACAGGACGTAGTGTATTAAAATTAAGTGCCGAAGAATTAGAAAGAAGAACAGACTTAGAAAAAGAAACGATTGCTGATGTGCGTCGTATTTTACAAGAAGAGTTTGACAAAGGTGAATAAGATTTTGAATTAGAAGTATATTTGTAATAGGTGATTGGTCCCAAGTCACCTTTAGTATGAACAGGGACAAAAAACAATAGAATGTCAGAATTGAAATTACCAAGACTGTTAGCAGCTGCTAAAGAATTTAATGTTGGTCAAGATACCATCATTGATTTTTTGGCTAAGAAAGGTTTTCCTAAAGACGACCTAAAGCCAACAGCTAAATTATCTGAAGAGCAATACTATGCTTTGCAGGCCGAGTTCCAAAGTGATAAAGTTGCTAGGGACAAAGCAGATCATGTTGAATTGCCAAAGAACGCAGGTGGCGAAAAGGCAAAAAAGATCGATGAAGAAGCTGCGAAAGCAGCTGATGAAAGCAAAAAAACTACTAAAGCCGAGTCTGCTCCAAAAGCTGCTGTGCAAGAACCAAAAAAAGTGGATGCCTTTGCTGAAATAGCAAATCCAACAGTGGAAGCACCTAAACCTTTAAAGGTAGAGGCTCCTGAAGTGGAAGCTCCAAAAGTGATTAATAAAATTGATTTGTCATTAATTGACTCATCTACAAGACCTAAGAAGCCAACTAAGAAGTCATCAGATGAGGACACAAAGGCTGCTGATAAAGACCAAAAAGTTAAAGCAGCTGAACAAGATGCTAAGGCGGGCAAACAAAATACTGATCAAGGTGAAAAAGCAACTGCTAAAAAGCCAATAGCTAAAAAAGAAGAAGCACCTAAACCGGCTCCGGTACCTCCTGTTGATCATTCTATTTCACCTGAAAATGTTCATGGTGAAATTACCAACATTCAAGCTGATAAGTTAACGGGTCCAGTTATTTTAGGAAAAATTGATTTACCTATAAATAGCGATACAAGACCTAAACCATTAAGCCAGGAAGAAAAGCGTGTTCGTAAGCGTATCCCAGTTCAAGGACAGGGTAATCGCCCACAAGGACAAGGTGGTCAACAAGGCCAAGGTCAACAAGGTGGTGGTTATCAAGGCAATCGCCCGCAAGGTCAACAGGGTGGTGGTTATCAAGGCAATCGTCCACAAGGTCAACAAGGTGGTGGTTATCAAGGCAACCGTCCTAACAATCGACCTGGACAAGGTGGTCAAGGTGGTGCACGTGGAAGAAACATGCCTCAAACTGCTGAGCAAAAAGAAATCGATCAAAAAGCAATTCAAGATAAGATCAAGGAAACACAAGCTAAATTATCTGGCCAAGGTGGTAGAGGTAAGAGCATGAAATCCAAGTATCGTCGTCAACGTCGTGAAGAAGCTGCTGAAAATGAAAACAACGAACAAAGAGAAGACAATAAATTACAAGTAACAGAATTTGTTACGGTGAGTGAATTATCGAGCTTAATGGATGTGAGTTTTGCAGACATCATTAGTAAGTGTATGAACTTAGGTATCATGGTTTCTATCAACCAACGTTTAGATGCAGAAGTAATTGAATTAGTTGCATCTGAATTTGGTTTCGAAGTAGAATTTGTTGGATTGGAAGAAGCGGAAGAAATGGATGAGGAAGAAGAAGCAGATGACTTAGCTAATTTAGTGGAGCGTCCTCCAATTGTTACCATCATGGGTCACGTGGATCACGGTAAAACTTCATTGTTGGACTATATTCGTAATGCAAATGTGGTGGCAGGTGAAGCCGGCGGTATTACACAACATATTGGTGCCTATGAGGTAACCTTACCAAACGGTAAAGCAATTACTTTCTTGGATACGCCAGGTCACGAAGCCTTTACAGCGATGCGTGCGCGTGGTGCTAAAATCACGGACATTGCCATTATTGTAGTAGCTGCCGATGATGCAGTGATGCCTCAAACCAAGGAAGCCATTAGTCACTCGCAAGCTGCAAGTGTTCCAATGATTTTTGCGGTTAATAAAATTGATAAAGACGGAGCAAATCCGCAAAAGATATACGAGCAATTATCTCAAATGAACATTTTAGTAGAAGCTTGGGGTGGTAAATTCCAAAACCAAGAATTGTCTGCTAAGCAAGGGTTGAATGTGGATTCCTTATTAGAGAAAGTTTTATTAGAATCTGAAATTTTAGATTTAAAAGCAAATCCAAACCGAGAGGCCACAGGTAGTGTGATTGAAGCATCTTTAGATAAAGGACGTGGATATGTTGCAACCATTTTAGTTCAAAATGGAACTTTACGTCAGGGAGATTTAATTTTATCTGGACAACATTACGGCCGTGTGAAAGCTATGTTCAATGAACGTAATCAACGAATTGAAGTGGCACCTCCTTCAACACCAGTAGTGATATTAGGTTTGAATGGAGCACCACAAGCGGGTGAAAAATTCAAAGTATATGATGACGAATCAGAAGCAAAAGAATTAGCTACTAAACGTGCTCAGTTATTAAGAGAGCAAGGTTTGAGAACTAGAAAACATATTACATTAGACGAGATTGGTCGTCGTTTAGCTTTAGGAAACTTTAAAGAATTAAACATCATAATTAAAGGTGACGTGGATGGTTCGGTTGAAGCCTTGAGTGACTCTTTGCAAAAATTATCTACCGAGGAAATCGCTATCAGAGTAGTATTAAAAGGAGTTGGACAAATTTCTGAATCGGATGTATTACTTTCTGCAGCATCCGATGCCATCATTGTAGGATTTAACGTTCGTCCTAGCTTGCAAGCGAGTCGCTTAGCTGAAACCGAGGGTGTTGAAATTAAAATGTATTCCATTATCTATAACGCTATTGACGAAATCAAGAGCGCGATGGAAGGTATGTTAGAACCAAAAATTCAAGAGAAAATTGTTGCCAACGTAGAGGTTCGCGAAGTTTACAAATTTGACAAAGCAACTGTTGCAGGTTGTTTCGTGTTAGATGGTAAATTAAGCAGAAACAGTAAAATACGTATTATCCGCGACGGTATTGTTGAATTCCCTCGTGGAGAAGGTCAGGCAGCTGAATTAGGCAGCTTAAAACGTTTCAAAGACGATGTTAAAGAAGTTGTTTCAAATATGGAATGTGGTTTAACCATTAAAAACTTCATTGACTTGAAACCAGGTGATATCGTTGAAGCTTTTGAGGAAGAAGAAGTGAAACGTACTTTATAAAATAATTAAGATTTGATAGTTGGGTTAATCACCCAGCTAGCTGATCTTTACCCATTAATTACAGTATTGATGAAAATAGTAAGTGTTGTTTTTTCGCTGGTGTTGTTGTCGATTTCTTTTTCGACAAAGGCTCAAATTAAAAAAGTATTAGCCGATAAAATTATTGCAACTGTTGGCGATAAATTTATTTTAAAATCTGATATTGATAATGCCATTGCCGACTATAAAAGACAGGCACAAGGTCAAGAGGGCGTAGTGCTACCTTCATCTTGCCAAATTTTAGAAGGGCAATTAATTCGTAAAGCCTTGGTATTGCAAGCTGAGAAGGATTCTATTAACATCACTGAAGACGAAATTCAAAATGCAATTGATAGTAGAATTAGACAATTTTTACAACAGTTTGGGTCAAAGGAAGTATTAGAGGAAGTAGCTGGTCGTAGCATTGCACAGTTAAAAGACGACTTTAAGTTATTGATTAAAGAACAAAAGTTAGCTGACGAAATGCAGCAAAAAATTGTCGAGAAAATTAAAATCACCCCAATAGAAGTTCGCGCTTTTTACAATAAAATTCCCCTTGACAGTTTGCCTTTATATGAAAGCGAAGTGCAAGTTTTGGAATTAGTAATGCATCCTAAAGCAAACCGTGATGTGGAAGAATATGTGATTAAGCAATTAATGGATTACCGACGTCAAGTGGAAGCGGGCATTAACAAGTTCGATCAATTAATTAAACTGTATTCGGAGGATCCAAGTTCAAAAGAAAACTTAGGTCAATTCAATTTAAATAGAAACGAGAAAAATTTTGATCCTGCATTTATGTCGGGGTCCTTTCGTTTAAAAGAAGGTCAAATATCGGCTCCTATCAAATCCAAATTTGGTTACCATTTAATACAATTAATTTCAAGATCTGGTGATGACGCAGTAGTAAAACATATTTTGCGTATACCTCCTATATCTAATGATGAAATTAACGAAACAAAGCATTTCTTAGATAGTATCAGAAAAGACATTACTGCCAATAAATACAGCTTTGGAGAAGCTGTAAACAAGTTTAGCGATGATGAAGGAAGTAAATTTACCGGAGGAGCTATTTCAGGCCGAGATGGTTCAACCTATGTAAATTATGATATGTTGCCTGATAAGGAAATGATTGTTTTATTGAAATCAATGAAGCCAGGTGATGTTTCAGTCCCACAGGTTTACACCGATGACAGAGGTCGTAAAACAGTTAGACTTATTTATTTTAAAGAACGTACCGAGCCACATAAAGAGAACTTAAAAGAGGATTATAATCGTGTAGCCGCCCGAGCACTTGAGCTTAAAAAGGCAAAGTTATTAGAAGGCTGGTTTAATGAACATATTACCAATTATTATATAGGCATAGACGAAGCCTACCAATCATGTATTGAAATCAAAGATTGGACCAAAGTGGCAAATGCACTCGTAAAAGAGAAATCATATTAATTTAATTTTTTTTACTTCTTGTTAGTTAACATTAAGGAAGTATTGTAAATTCGTGGCTCCTTAAACACCATCATGAGCGACGAAATTAAACACGAATGTGGCCTAGCTTATATTCGATTAAGAAAACCCTTCTCTTATTATTTACAAAAAAGAGGCACGGTTACATACGGACTCAATAAGTTATATCTTTTGATGGAAAAGCAACACAACCGTGGACAGGATGGAGCGGGTATTGCTACACTAAAATTAGACATCGAGTCTGGGAATCCTTATTTATATCGCCAACGAAGTAATGCGCCACAACCTATTGCTGATTTATTCTATAAAATTGGCTTAGAAATTCAAGAATTAGAAAAGTTTCAACCAGATATTTCTAAGCATCCTGGATTAATGAAAGGTCATCTTCCTTTTATGGGTGAGATTTTATTAGGTCATTTGCGTTACGGTACGCAAGGAAAAAACAACGTAGAATTTTGCCACCCTTTTATAAAAAAGGATTTAGTGCCAGGTAAAAACATGGCATTAGCGGGTAATTTTAACTTGGTTAATACCGATGAATTATTTCAACAAATTCAATTTAATCCAGGTCCATTTGAAAAGCAAAGTGACTTAGCAGCGATGATGGAAGTAATACATCACTTTTTAGTAAAAGAAGAAGCTTTAAATCCGAACCAACCTAATATTGTAAAAGTATTAAAACAAGCTGCTCCTTTATTTGATGGAGGCTTTACCATTGGTGGTTTAATCGGCAATGGATATAGTTTTATAATGCGTGATGCAAATGGGATACGTCCTGCTTATTATTATATTGATGAGGAAGTGATTGTAGCAGCAAGTGAAAGAGCCTCTATAAGAACAACTTTTAATGTTGGTGAAAATGAAGTACTGGAATTAATGCCAGGTACTGCATTGATTGTGGATGATAAGGGTGATTATAAAATTGAACAAATCATTGAACCTAAAGAAAGACGAGCATGTTCCTTTGAGCGTATATATTTTTCACGCGGTAGTGATGAGAAAATATATAGAGAGCGAATTGCTTTGGGTAATCATTTAAGTAAAATTGTTTTAGACCGAATTGAGAAAGATTTAAAGAATACTATTTTCTCATATATACCTAATACAGCCGAAGTTGCTTTTTATGGCTTAGTTAAAGGAATGGAGCAGTACTTGAATAAAATTAAAGTAGAACGTATATTAAGTTGGGGTAAAGACGTTGATCCTGAAAAATTAACAGAGATGGTGAATCGAAAAATTCGCCAAGAAAAAATTGCCATCAAAGACGTCAAGTTAAGAACTTTTATTACCGAGGATGCGAATAGGAATGAAATGGTACAGCACGTTTATGATATCACTTACGGTACGGTGAAAAAAGACGAAGACACTTTAGTAGTTATTGATGATAGTATTGTGCGTGGCACTACTTTGAAGGAAAGCATTATTAGAATGCTTTCACGACTTTCTCCTAAAAAAATTATTGTAGTATCCTCTGCCCCACAAATTAGATATCCTGATTGTTACGGTATTGATATGAGTAAAATGGGTGATTTCATTGCTTTTAAAGCCGCTATTGCTTTATTGGAACAGAGGGGGATGAATCATGTATTAGACCAGGCATACAAAAAAATTAAACAATTGGAAACCACAGGACAATTGCACTCTACAAATGTTGTAAAAGACATTTATGAGTCTTTTACTCCTGAAGAAATTTCGGATAAAATAGCACAATTAATTACGCCGAGCAATGTAAATATTCCAGTAGAGGTTATATATCAAACTGTTGAGGATTTGCATGAATGTTGTCCAACCAACACAGGCGATTGGTATTTTACTGGTAACTATCCTACACCAGGTGGGAACAGGGTTTGTAATAAGGCCTTTGTAAATTATATGGAAGGGAATAATGTTAGAGGATATTAATAAAAAAGGAGCCTGTGGCTCCTTTTTTATTAATATGGATTTTCAAATTTATACTCTATAACATATTGCATTAATATTCATGCCTGCGCCCACGGATGCAAAAATTACAATATCTCCTTTGTGCAATTGATGCTCAGGATATTTACCATGTTTTACCATATCATATAAAGTAGGAATCGTTGCCACTGAACTATTACCTAAATCATGAATGCTCATAGGCATAATATTTTCTGGAACTTCTCTAGTTCCGTATAATTTATAGAGGGCTTTAATAAAACCTTCATCCATTTTTTCGTTGGCTTGATGCAGAAAAAACTTTTTAACCTCATTAATATCTATTCCTGCTTTTTCAATACATGCTTTCATAGCAATCGGAACATTCTTAATGGCATATTCATAAACCTTACGCCCCTTCATTTTAATATACTTTGTATTTTCATCTCCTTCAGGATGGTATGATTTACCTAAGTATAAAAAATAGGTTTCGTCGTTGCAATGACTTTGCACACTTGCAGATAAAATTCCACTATCGGTATTATCATTGCCTTCCACAATACAAGCACCTGCTCCATCACTAAAAATCATACTATCTCGGTCATGTGTGTCTACTACTCGACTTAATGTTTCAGCACCAATTACCAAACAACGTTTAGCCATACCTGATTTTATAAAAGCGTCGGCCTGAATAACACCCTGAATCCAACCGGGGCAGCCAAATAAAATATCATATGCAACACAATTTGGATTGCGAATACCCAATTGATTTTTGACTCTTGATGCAATAGCAGGAATCGTATCAGTTTGAATCGACCCCGATACAACGTTACCGAAATTATGAGCAACAATTATTTGATCAATGGTTTCAGGATCAATACCAGCGTCCTTTATGGCTAATTTTGATGCCTCGGTTGCCATATCGGATGTGTTCATTTGGTCACCCGCATAGCGCCTTTCATAAATTCCAGTGATGTCCTTAAATTTTTCTACAATCTCTTGATTAGGAGTTTGAATGAATTCCCCATTTTCAGCGTAAAAGCTATTTTCAATAAAATCCTTGTTGGTTTTTATAATATCAGGAATATAACTACCGGTTCCAGTTATAATGGTTGCCATAGGGGGAAACTTAGGGGTGAAGCAATCGTTGCTATTCTAAGTTACAATTTATAAATTAATTAAATGTATTTGTCGCCTTTATTTCTCTTGACTTCAGCAACATATTCTTTAATAGACTGTTCTTTATCCTTACTACAAATAAGCAAAACATCCTTGGTATCAATCACTATAAAGTCATCTAATCCTTGTACCACCACTAATTTATCTTGCGGAGCCTTGATCATACATTTTGTAGCATCAATCACCACTACATTATCTGATGCGACTGCATTTCCTAAATAGTCCTTTTCTATATTTTCGTAGGCACTATTCCAAGTACCTAAATCGCTCCATCCAAATTCAGCAGGCAAAACATAAACGTTTTTTGCCTTTTCCATAATGGCAATGTCAATGGAGATATTGGTACACTGAGGATAAATTTTTTCAATCGATTTTTTTTCTTGATCCGTATTGAAATATTCTTTTTCTTGATCAAACAACTCATACATTTCAGGTTGTAAGCTTTCAAAGGCCGCTAAGATGGTGCTCACTTTCCATGCAAAAATTCCGGCATTCCATAAAAAGTCGCCGCTGTCTAAAAAGGTTTGCGCAATTTCTAAATTTGGTTTTTCCGTAAAAGTTTTTACTTTGTATACACCTTTAGCCACCTCCATTCCTTCATATTGTATATATCCATAACCCGTATTTGGATTAGAGGGTTTAATACCTAGTGTAACCAATGCTTTTATATTGGATACAAAATCCAACGAAAGTTCTACAATTTGTTGAAAATTAGTTTCTTCTAAAATTAAATGATCGCTAGGCGCAACAACCAATACGGCATCAGGATCTTTTTGTGCTAATTTAAACGAGATATAGGCAATGCAAGGAGCTGTGTTTTTTCGACTTGGCTCGGCAATGATATTTTCAATGGGCAATAACGGTAATTGTTCTTTGACAATGGTTACGTATTCCTCAGAGGTTACAATAAATATATTTTCAACAGGTATAAACTTAGCATAACGTTCAAATGTCCATTGAATCAAAGTTTTTCCTGTATTCAAAACATCCAAAAATTGTTTTGGATAAGCAGTTCTACTCATTGGCCAAAATCTACTTCCAATTCCACCAGCCATAATGGCTACATAATGATGCTTATTATTCATTCAGTTTCACTATTAATTATAAAATTCCTTCTTTCATTAAATCATGTATATGGATAATTCCAATATATTGATGATTGTCTACTACTAATATTTGACTAATATCCTTTTGTTCCATGATGGATAAAGCTTCAACTGCTAATGCATTTGAAGCAATGGTAACTGGATTTTTGTGATAAATATTTGCAGCCGTTAATGCTTGTATAGACGAATGATGCTCTAACATTCTTCTTATATCTCCATCCGTGATAATACCTTCAACATGATTAGAAGCGTCTACAACAGCTGTTGCTCCTAAACGATTTTTAGAAATGGTAACTATAACATCTTTTAAACTAGTTGAAATCGAAACAGCAGGCTTTAAATTTACATTTGCTATTGCGCCTACAGTCAATGTTAACCGCTTTCCCAAGTTTCCACCTGGATGAAATTTAGCAAAATCAACTGCTTTAAATTGACGAAGGTCCATTAAACACATAGCTACTAAATCGCCCATGACTATTTGAGCAGTCGTGGATGAGGTGGGTGCTAAATTATTACTGCAAGCTTCCTTTTCAACAGTTGTATTGATAATCCAATTTGATTCTTTCGCTAAAAAACTATCGATGTTTCCAACCATTCCTATTAAAGTATTGCCAAATTGTTTAACTAGCTGAACTAAGTTTTTAATTTCTGGGCTTTCACCACTTTTACTAATAATAAGTACAATGTCAGCAGGGGTAATCATTCCGGAGTCGCCATGTATTGCATCAGCTGCATGTAAAAATAATGAGGGTGTACCTGTAGAATTACAAGTGGCTACCATTTTTTGAGCAATGATGGCACTTTTTCCAATGCCGCTTACAATCAATCGGCCCTTTGTATTATTAATTGCTTTAACGGCACCCTCGAATGAATCATCAATAAAATTGTACAATGCTTTTATGGAAGCAAGTTCAGTTTCAAGTGTTTGATGTGCGATGGTCCTAATGCTATTTGTCATATGCTTTTAACGTGTTGCAAAGTTAACGTTTCATATACTTTATTGCCTTAATTATAATAAAACCTTAAAAAAAAGCTTTTTCTTAAATTTCATATTGGAATCAACAAATCTTGTAATAAATTCGTTATCTTAATAAACCTGACAATACCGAAAAGGTTGATTTTAAGATATTTGTAAATGCCAAAAGCTAAAAAAACCACAAAACCCCCTTCTAATAGCGACTCCAATCCCGAAGGATTAGGTAAAGGAGATATTGTTTCCGCGCTAGCGCAAAATTTTGGTTTTAATAAATTTAAAGGAACCCAGGAAAAAGCTATTTTATCACTTTTAAGCGGGAGAGATACTTTTGTTATTATGCCTACTGGTGGGGGGAAAAGTTTGTGTTATCAATTACCCGCTTTGATGCTACCAGGATGCGCCATTGTCGTATCTCCTTTGATTGCCTTAATGAAAAATCAAGTGGATTTGGTTAGAGGGTATAGTGAAAAAGACGATGTTGCACATTTTTTAAACTCTTCCTTAAATAAAGGCCAAATTAAGGAAGTAAAATCCGATTTATTATCAGGAAAAACAAAGCTACTTTATGTGGCTCCAGAAACACTAACCAAGCAGGAAAACCTAGATTTTTTCAGTGATTTAAAAATTTCCTTTTTTGCTGTTGACGAAGCACACTGTATTTCAGAATGGGGTCATGATTTTAGACCTGAATATCGACGTCTAAAGGAAATGATGGAGGAAATAAACAATCAAGTACCCATTATTGCTTTAACTGCTACGGCAACACCAAAAGTGCAATCTGATATTGTTAAAAATTTAAGCTTGCGTGATCCTGAGATTTTAATTTCATCCTTTAATCGTGCTAATTTATACTACGAGGTTCAACCTAAAATCAAAAAAGATCTAACGGTAAAAAGTATTGTAAAATACATATCTGGACATAAAGGAAAAAGCGGTATTATTTACACCTTAAATCGAAAAACTACCGAAGAGTTAGCTGAATTATTGGTTGCCAATAATATCAAAGCAGTTGCTTATCATGCTGGGTTAGATCAAAAATTAAGAGCAGACAGGCAGGATCAGTTTTTAAATGAAGACGTGCAGGTAATTGTTGCTACCATTGCTTTTGGTATGGGTATTGACAAACCCGATATTCGTTTTGTGATACATTATAATATACCTAAGTCAATTGAAAATTATTACCAAGAAACAGGCAGAGCAGGTCGCGATGGTCTAGAAGGTAATTGTATTTTATATTATTCACATGCAGATGTTTCAAAGCTTGAACACTTTTTAAGAGACAAGCCATTAAGTGAAAG
This sequence comes from uncultured Bacteroidota bacterium, assembly GCA_903929425.1. GTDB lineage: Bacteria > Bacteroidota > Bacteroidia > Chitinophagales > Chitinophagaceae > Sediminibacterium. The sequence continues at coordinate 2,523 of CAIYUO010000051.1, read as the reverse complement.
AGAAGTAGGCGCACAACTAATTGACGAAACAGTTTCATTTGCTGAAAGTGGAGTTTGTAGACGTCGAAGTTTATTGCATTATTTTGGCGAAAATTGGCCTGATGAAAATTGCGGTAATTGTGATAACTGCTTACATCCTAAAGAAAAAATTGAAGCTAAAGAACAGCTTGTTAAGTTATTACAAGTTATTGAAGCATTAGATGAGCGATTCGCAAATGATTATGTCGTTCAAATTATCATGGGTGAATTTACACCGCAAATTGGCTTATATCGCCACGAAAAATTAAGTGTATTTGGCATTGGTAAAGAGCAAGACCATTTATTTTGGAATAGCTTAGTGCGTCAAGCTATGCTGGAGAAAATAATTGAAAAAGATATTGAAGAATATGGTTTATTGAAGCTCACTGACAAAGGAAAAAAATTCATTAAAAAACCAACGAGCTTTAAAATTGTGCTAAACCAAGTGTTTGATGAAGCAAATGCGGATGATGATGAATCTGATAATGATGGGGCTGGCTCGGCCACAACGGACGAAGTGTTATTTGAAATGTTAAAAGAAGTTAGACAAGTAGAAGCTAAAAAAAGAAAGCTACCTCCCTTTGTTATTTTCTTAGAAAATTCATTGCAGGATATGGCTACCTTATATCCTACTACTTTGGAAGAGCTGGAAAGATGTCAAGGTGTGAGCAAAGGTAAATCTATTAAATATGGTATGCCTTTTGTTGAATTGATTGACAAATATGTTACTGAAAATAATATTGAAAAGCCCGATGATTTTGTAATGAAATCAGTGGCTAATAAGTCTAGTAATAAAATTTATATTATACAAAACGTCGACAAAAAAATACCTATTGAGACCATTGCTAAAAATAAAGACTTGCGCTTAGATCAGCTTTTAGAGGAAATGGAAACCATTGCCGCAAGTGGCACTAAATTAAATTTAGATTATGCAATTGATGAATGGTTAGACGAATATGATCAAGCAGAAATACTAGCATATTTTAAAAATTGCGAAACCTCATCATTGCAAATTGCACAACAAGAGTTGAGTGATAATGATTATAGCCTGGAACAATTAAAAATAATGCGCATTAAATTTTTAAGTGTTGTAGGCAATTAATTAATGCGTTGAATTTGTCTTTTGATTTTGTATAAACTTATTTACACGCAAAGCTGCATTTTTTCTGACACTAGCGTAATACAAATTATAATCTGCTATATGGTAGTTTTTTGTTTTGATGACAAAATTGCCAAAAAAATGAGGCTTAGGAGTCCAAAGGATGCCTTCATGATTAATGGCGCCAGCTACGTTTGGTATTAATTTATTGAAATTATACAACAGGCTGCCTTCATTTAACTTTCGATCAACAATGGTATCACCATTGGTCCATGATAACGGGTTTGTTACAATCGATTTAAATTTTTCTTTTTCAATAAATGGTTCTATGTAACCCTCCATGAAGGTTCTCCATGCACAAATACATCCAGTTTGTTCAGGTGTTGTACATGCTTTTAAATTTGTGTACATGGAAGGATCTAAGGCCATTCCAACAACATAAGCTGCAACCAATTGTTTGTTTAATGGTTTATTATCAAAAAATTCTTTCAATAATCGAATCGCGTGCGTTGAGCCTTGGCTATGTGATGCAATAATAATGGGTCGACCATTATTGTTATTTGCCAAATAATATTCAAATGCAGATTTAACATCGCTATAAGCCAAATCAAAAGCAGCAATTGCTTTAATGGTATCAGTTGAAGTAACAGGGTAATATGCTAATATGTTTGCTTGACGGTATCTTGGTGAATATATTTTGCCCACTTCATTAAATACACTTGCTTGGTATAAAATTGCGGTATAATCAGTATAAATATTCATTTTTGATTCCTTTAAAGGCGCATTTAAGCCATAAGGCATTGTTCTATCCAAATAACTTGTAGGGTAAACAAAAAAAACATCCACATCTTTTGATGTAATTTGATTGCTTTTAACATTTTTTGGAATACTATCAGATGGATCTTTTTTGTCAGGATGTGCAGCCCAATAACTTAAATTGCTATAATCTGGAACTTCATTTATTACTTCACTTTCATAAATAGGGGCATATTTAGAATAGTTGCTTTTTGAACAACTCATTAGGAATAAACAAACAAAAACAAAAATGAAATTACGCATAGAAGGCTATTTTGAAATGTAAAGTTAAAAATAATTATCCTATTTATGATTAAATGGGATAGTTGGTAAGTAAGTGACTAATTTATTTTAATTTTAGGGTAACAAAGAAAAATGAATTTAAGCCAACATATCTCATTTTTAAAAGCAGTTTTATACCATAGTCTAAGTGCATTTGGAGGACCACAGGCACATTTAAGTTTATTGCAGTCAAGATTTGTTGAAAAAAGAAAAGAGCTTAGTTCAGAAACACTTATGGAATACAATGCATTATGTCAAATGCTTCCTGGGGCAACTTCTACTCAAACCATCATACTCATTGGCTATAAAAAAGGGGGATACCCATTAGC
>CAIYUO010000050.1 GCA_903929425.1 uncultured Bacteroidota bacterium | reverse complement strand
TGCTAAAACTAATTTCATATTCAGCCTTATCAATTCTTATTTGAATACTTTCGGGTGTTTCTGTTTGTCTATTTAATAAACGTTCTTTCAATACATCTACCGAAGGTGGCATGATAAAAATAGACATGCATTTTTCGCCTAGTTCTTGTTGAACTCGAATCGCTCCCTTTACATCAATATCTAAAACCGGCACTTTACCTAAATCCCAAATTCGTTTTAATTCGGATTTTAAGGTACCATAATATACACCTTCATATACCTGTTCGTACTCAATAAATTCATTTTGATAAATTAAGCCCTCAAATTTAGCAAGACTTAAAAAATGATATTCAATCCCATCTTGCTCTGCTCCTCTTGGAGCCCTGGTTGTAGCAGAAATTGAGAACGCGAGCCTAGGAAATCTTTCCAATAAATATTTTGTAATAGTGGACTTACCCGCACCCGATGGAGCGGCTAAAATAATTACTTTATGTAAGCTTTCGGACATGCTCAAATTTACATAATTACAGCCTTATTTCATGACTCAATAAAAATTTATATAGTCATTCATGTCTAAGATTAAATATGACGTATATTTATCTATATAATATTTAAGATAAAAATTATCAATATGCAAAAACAAATATGGGTAGCCTTGTTGACGATTACTAGTTTATTTGCACAAGCACAAAAACCAAGTGAAGAATCTCCTAAGGCTTTAACAAAGCAAGAGGATAAAAATCCAGGATTCAAAAGAGAACTTTCCTTAGAATCAAAAACTGAAGCGAAAGGAGAGGCAACCATTAAAGGACAAAAAGTCCCTTATAAAGTAGTGTCTGGTACCATTCCAGTTTGGGACGAGGATGGAAAAGCAGTTGCAGGATTATTTTATGTCTATTATGAAAGAACCGATGTAACTAATAAAGACGAGCGTCCATTGGTGATTTCATTTAATGGCGGACCTGGTACAGCAAGTGTTTGGATGCACTTGGGTTATACAAGCCCCAAGAAATTAAAAATTGATGATGAAGGTTATCCAGTTCAACCTTATGGGGTTGAGGATAATCCAAATTCAATTATCGATGCAGCTGATATTGTTTACGTTGATCCTGTGAACACAGGTTTTTCTCGCATTTTGGATAAATCCGCACCCACTTCAAAATTTTTCGGAGTGAATGCGGATGTTAAATATTTAGCGGACTGGATAAATACTTTTGTAGGCAGAAATAAAAGATGGGCTTCTCCTAAATTCTTAATTGGCGAAAGCTACGGAACAACACGTGTTTCTGGTTTATCATTAGAATTACAAAACCGTCATTGGATGTACTTAAACGGCGTTATATTAGTTTCACCAACTGACTTAGGTATTAAGCGTGAAGGACCTACCAGTGCTGCATTGCGAGTACCCTATATGGCGGCAACTGCTTGGTATCATAAAAAATTGCCTGCTGATTTACAAAGCAAGGACCTGACAGCATATTTACCTGAGGTAGAATCCTTTACGGTGAATGAACTTTTACCTGCAATTGCACAAGGTGGTAGCTTAAATGCAGACAAGAAAAAAGCTATTACTAAAAAATTGGCAAGATATATTGGACTTAGTGAAACTGTTGTTAATCAACAAAATTTAGAAATTCCTTTTTCCTATTTTTGGAAAGAGTTATTGAGAGATCAAGGTAAAACAGTGGGAAGATTGGATTCAAGGTATATTGGAATTGATAAAAAAGATGCTGGCGAAGATCCTGATTATAATGCCGAGTTAACTAGTTGGGAGCATTCATTCACACCTGCTATTAATATTTATTTAAGAGATGTGTTAGGTTATAAGACCGATTTAAACTATTATATTTTTGGACCAACGTTTCCATGGGATAACTCGAATAACCATACTGGCGATGACTTACGCCAAGCTATGATGCAAAATCCATATTTAAATGTATTAGTTCAATCAGGTTACTATGATGGAGCTTGTGACTACTTTAATGCTAAATTCAATATGTGGCAAATGGATCCTGCAGGAAAAATTCAAAACAGAATGTTTTGGGAAGGTTACCGTAGTGGACATATGATGTATTTAAGAAAAGAAGATTTAGCTACTAGTAATGAACACTTAAGAGCATTTATAAAGAAGAGCATTCCAAAATTTGGAACACCTGCAAAGTTTTAGGCCGTTAATAAAATTTAACGACCTAAAACTTTCGATAATGATTTTTTTCAAGAGGCCCTATAAACGGGCCTCTTGTTTGTTTAGGCCGTTAAAAAAGAAGGGGCTCAATTTTGAGCCCCTTCTTTTTTCATGTTATGATTTATAGTGTAACGTTCTTCTTGAAAATTTTATACTTTTTAACTAAGTCGGAAATATATTCTTTTTTATTTTTAATCATTACACCTCGGGCCTCCTTTGTATAAGTTGATCCTAAATGATCAAGGTAGTGTTTGGAAGTAAAAATGGCCATTTCAATCATAATAGGGAATGCATCCATTCCTTTTTCTTCAATAAAATAGTAAATACTTTTTTTATTTGTAACACCTACTTTTTTTGAAATATATTCAAGCTCTTCTAGCTTCTTTAAACGATTTGAAAGCATTTTGCTTGGCATATGTTCTGGTGACTCCTTGAATTCACTAAAAAGGCTTTTGTGTCCCCAAATCATATCTCTTAGGATCAATAAGGTCCACTTATCTCCCAAAATGTCTAATCCAGTTGCTACAGGACAGATTGATCTAAATTCAATAGTATTACTCATTTTCAACTTTTCATTTACGCTACTGCAAAATTATAATATAAAAATCAATTTGTGTTATAATTAAAATCTTGTAGGGAGCAATATATACAATATTAAGAATATATTATGTTTAAAATATATTTTATAAGTATCTTTTTGATACTTATATTTAACTTAAAATTAAAAATCTATGAAAAAATTATTTCTATTTACAATTCTTTTGGTAGCTGCATTTTCAAGTCTAAATGCACAAACCATTTTTACTTCTTATTCATTTAATGTAGAACCTAAAGACGAAAGTAAAGTATTAGAACTTTATAAAAATTATTTTGGCAATAAAGCGAATTTAATCAAGGGCGTTACTGTTTCATTATATGAAAATCATTTCAAAGCAAAAGACATTGCTACACATGAAGTAATTTTTACGGGTACGCCAGAGGCAATGGGTGCTGGCTATGATGGTAAAAGTACGGATGCTTGGAAACTTTTTCAATCTGAACTTTCAAAATATTGTGTAGGTGTAAGATCTGCTGAGGGAAAAAGATTTTCAGGTTTTGGTGATACAAGCAGCGTAATTTATCCAATTCAAGATGTTTACTTTGTTAACGTAAAAAATCAAGATGAATATAAAGCTAAATTTGATGCTTATTGGAGTAAAAATATAACTGTTAATACGAGAATATCTCTTGGAAGTGTAAATACCATTAGTGAAAATGGGACTACACACTATGTAGTAAGAAGTTATAAGGATTTTACGACTAAGTTTAAAGACGCTGATCAAAATGTAAAAGCGTATAATGAATACCTAAGTTCATTAAAAGATATAAGAACATTCATTACATCTCAAACAAGAGTTCTTTTGGGAAAATGGTAATATGATTTTCTAATTTTACTTTCTATTGAATACATTAAGACAGGCCTCCAAATTGAGGCCTGTCTTAATGTATAACCTTATCGGCACAACAGCTACTAGCAAATGCATCTGGTTTTGCTTTAAAAGCAAAACCCATACCCATAATATAACCCATTGCATCTTTTAGGGCATCGTTACTTTTAAATTGCGCATTGGTATTGATATCTGCATGTACTTCCATTTCAATATCGTATTCAATAAATAAGTCACAAAGTTCATAGGCAATTTCAATACTTTTCGAAACTTCTAGTAGCATTCTTTCCTTTAAATGAAATTGTTGATTTGATTTTTCGTTATGCATAAACATGAATCCACCACTCTTTTCTCTTAAAAAAACAATCACTGTTGCAAATTCTGTTACGGTTTGTTTTACTTGACTATCCGTACCGATATAAACTTTAAGTTTATTATTTTTTGCAATTTCAGCTTCAATGGTGCTGCGCACTTGGTCCTTGATGGGTAAATTAATGGGCTCGCCGTTAAATTTTCTCCAATGCATAGGTAGGATTTTATACATAAAAATTATTCATTTTTTTCCGTATTAAAAACCAATTCAATGTTAATTCATCAACAACTTTTGAACAGTCCATTATTGAACTGATTTATAAACCATTATACCATTTAACCAGGTTTGATTAATATGAATACTGTGAATTTGATTGGGCTTTATGGTTAATGGATTTTCATCTATAATTACAAAATCAGCAAACTTCCCTTTTTCTAAAGTGCCTTTTTTTAATAATTCACCTGTAGCATTAGCACCTCCTTTTGTATACATAATTAAGGCATCCTCGGCATCTACACATTGTTTAGGTCCAAGTATTTTTCCGGCAGTGGTGGTTCTAATTACAGTACTTTCCCATCTGGTTCTTGGATCATAACTTGATACTGGAGCATCAGAATGTAATGCAGGTAAAATGCCGGCCTCTAGAAAACTTTTTGTAGCAAACATATTGTTTAAACGTTCATCACCATAGGGGTCAAGCAAGTCACCTAATTCATTGATATAATTATGCAGTACAGGAATAACGCCCAACTTTTTTATTTTTAAAATGATACTATCATTAATAACACTACAATGTTCAATACGGTGATGAATATTTAATGGGTTTCCTGTAGCATACACTTTTTCAAAGGCCTTTAGAACCATATCAATTTCCCTGTCCCCATTACTATGTACAGCAATTTGTAATCCCTTTTTATGAATTGCTAAAAACAAGGAATCTAATTCTTCCTGGCTTCTTTTATAAGGAATGCCATAATAGTCGTCATTTCCAGTAGCCGGATTTTTCATTTGATAAGGTTCATATAACCAACATGTTTTTCCACTTAGGGAATTACCATGAAAAACTTTAATGGATTTTACCCTAAAAAAATCAGTTTCGGTTTGTGCAATCGAGCCACTATTAAAATCTGAAAGGGTCTTCCATGAATCGGTTTCGTGATGTGCATCCCCACCTTCCATTTCAGGTAATAATTTATCAATCATCATTATATTAAAACGCATTGGAAAATGTTCATTAGCCAATGCTTGATAAATGGAAAGTCTTTTAATATCTGCACCAGCATCCCCAATACTTGTGATACCTAATGATAGTAAGGTATTAAAATAATTACGGTAGTTGGCTAGTAACTGGTCAAATGATTTTTCAGGAAATGGAATTATGGCTTCATTTTTGGTAAGGTTGCTAGCAGCAGCTTCCTTACAAATTCCATTTGGGTTTCCATCACCAAATCGTTCGAATGTGCCTCCTTTTGGATTGGGTGTTTCTTTAGTAATATGGTTGATGTCTAAAATAAACGAGTTTACTACTGACTTATGTCCTGATGCATGGGTTAAAATAATAGGATGTTTAGTACTTGCTTTATCAAGTATTGTGCAAGTTGGTTCAATACCTAATTTACTTTCATTATAACCTCTTGCCCTTATTAACATTCCGTTAGGTGTGATTTTTGCTTTTGCAGACAAAATGTTCAGTAAACTTTGTATAGAAGTTACGGTATCAATTCTTATAACATGGTCAAGTTCGTTAAAATTAGTTTCAGGATTAGGATGTAAGTGCACATCATTAAATCCTGGAATAATAGTTTTACCACCCAGGTCAATAAATTGTGTTTTAGAATTTTTTAATTTATTAGCTTCTACAATGTCACCTACAAAAAGTATTTTACCATTTTTTATGGCCATCGCATTCGCTCTTTCTCCTTTTGTTGATGCAGTAATGATATTTGCATTTGAAAAAATAATATCGGCTGTTTGAGCATTGGTTATTTTTGTGCAGCATAGACATATTATAATAATGGCATAAGCATTCTTTAGCATATAGGTGTATTTATTAATACATGAACTTAAATATTTTATTAAAGCTTTAAACAATTATATTTTCAATTAATAATTTGGTAATAATCAATTATCAACTATAATATGGTAAATTCAAGTATAAATTCAATTTTATGAATTACTATGTTTTAGCTATTGCAGGTTTTATAATGATTGCACTTGTAATTTTTTTAATTAAAAAAAATATGCAAGATGAGAAAAAGTTTGAAGCAGATATGAATCAAAATTATCCACATGCACAGGATGCTCCTAAAGACATTGATTCAGAAGAAACACTTAACTAAAATTGGTCATTATTATTTTGATATTGGGAACCATTTATTTACAGTGTTGAATTTACCTTCGATGGCTACTTTATAAAAATTAGATGGGTATTTTGTAATATCTAAAACAGCCCTATGTTTGTTTACTGGAACTTCTCCAATTAATATATATTCTTCTTTACCGTTATTAGCATATTCATTTTTGTTACTCATCCATATTTTTACATTACCTGTTGTATCAATACTTTTCCAACTTACATCTAATTTTTGTTGAAATATGTTGATTTGAGGATCTATAACCGAAATATCCCCTAACAAACTTATACCATCTATTTCCTTTGCATTATTTGAAGGAATTTTCACATTTAAATATTTTGCGAGAGTAGGCATGATATCTACTATTCCAGGGTTCACTATTTTTGAATAAGTATTTAATTTTAAATTACTCACTATCCAAGTTCCACGTTGTCTAGCTGACTGTCCTCCATGATTTTTGCCGTCCTTTTCATCCCTTCCATGATCGGTTGTAATGATCAAAGCCCATTTTTCTTTAAAATTAGTTTGTCTATATTTTATAGCATCGTATAATATACCAATTTGATGATCTAACTTTTGTAAGGCATCTTCCATTTGTTTACTATCACCATATCTATGGCCCATGTCATCGGTATATTCTAAATAAACCCAAGACAAATCAGGTGCGTATGTTTTGATATTTTTCGCAGCTTCGCTAACTACTTTTTCATCAATTTGATGCATGTATTTCGATTCCTTATCATGTGGAAATTGGAGGGTATCTAATTCATAACCATCTGCAGTATAATCTACTTTTAAAAATTCAGTTTGAGCAAGTCCGTCTCCCACCAATTTTGTTCTATTATCCAACCAACTACTAAACACCCCAATTTTTTTAGTAGGATACTGTTGTTTGAATAATTTAAAAATACTTGGGTAGTTATAGTTATGATTTTTGATATTGTTATCCCATACATTATGTTTATTGGCCCAGGTTCCTGTTAATAAACAATTATATCCAACAGCTGAAATTGTTGGTGATTGGTTATATGTACTTTTATCCCCGCCAACATGCGCTCTAAGGTAAGTTCCATCATTTATAACACGTTGAATATTGGGTAAGCTGCTTTGCTCCAAAACATCAGCAGGTATTCCGTCTGCAATCACAAAAATAGCTTTTTGACTGTAACCATTTATAATTATGAATAGCGTAATGAATAATAATCCGAATTGCTGTAAACTTTTCATGGCCTTTTGATTTAAAATAGAATATTGAAAATACCTTTTAGTTATAATAGAATTACTCTTTTAAAATTAATATATTGTTGTTTTTTAAAAAAAGGGCATATTTCTTACTTTTTCTATCTTTAGATCTTAAATCATGTATGAAAAATAAAACTCTTGTATTTCTGCTGCTTTTTTGCGGTTATCCATTTATAGGGAAATCTCAAAATGCAATATTTCCTAAAGGGATTGAACATGTAATTATTATTGGATTAGATGGTACTAGTTCCGACGGTATTAGAATGGCCAATATGCCATATACCCAAAAATTAATCCAAACAGGTGCTGTTAAAAGAAATGTTAGAACAGTCATGCCTTCCTCAAGTAGTCCCAATTGGGCTAGTATGTTTATGGGTGCTGGAACTGAAGCACATGGAATTATTGATAATGATTGGGGTAGGGCAGATTATACCTTACCACCAATAGTAAGCATGGAAGATGGATTGTTTCCAACTATTTTTGGATGGCTTCGCAAAAATAATCCAGCTGCTGAAATAGGTGTGGTTTATCAATGGTCGGGTTTTGGTCGACTATTTGAAAAATCGGCAGTTAATTATGATAAAAACATGCCCAACGAAAAAGCAACTACTAATACTTTTTGCAATTATATTGAAAATAAAAAACCAACATTAGGTTTTATGCATATTGATCATATCGACGATATTGGTCATGAATTTGGTCATGCAACCCCTAACTATTATGATGCACTTCATAGTATTGATTCTTTAATTGGACAGGTACAAAAAAGTATTCAAAAAGCAGGCATTCAAGAAACTACTTTATTAATAATCACTGCTGATCACGGTGGTGTAGGTTATGGACATGGTGGAGCAACGGTAGAGGAAGCTGAAATTACCATGATTTTAAATGGTAATAGTATTAAAAAAGGATATAGCATTCAACAACAAGTTTATACTTATGATTTAGCAGCAACGATTGCATTTGCGTTAAAAATTATCCCCCCATATGTTTGGACGGGCAGGCCCATTAAAAGTGCTTTTAAAGGTTTTAAAGAACCTGATAATTTGTATTTAGGAAAAACGATGATTCCTTATCCAAGAATTGAGCCATGGAAAAATTTATATGCCGATGCGGGTGGATTATTTATAGGGAAACAACCAAAGGTTCAAATTAAAACGATGGCGGAGTCTGCAAAAACCTATTATACATTAGATGGAACTTTGCCAACCTTAAAAAGCAAATTATATCAAAATGAATTTACTTTAAATGAATCTACGGTAGTGAATTCATTTTCAATAGATGATAAGGGTAATACCAGTTTGCCAAGTACTGCTTATTTTAGAATAGTTCCACAAAATTATAGACCGGGTGTGCAGGTTAAATATTATGATGGAAATAAACAGGGTTGGAATCAATTACCCTATTTTAATTTATTAAAATCTTTAGAAAACTGGGATAACTATGAATTTGAAATTGACCGTAATAAGGTAAACAGTTTTTTGAATAATGGGAACTCCACTTTTGCATTGCAATTAGAAAGTAATATTAAAATAGATAGTACAGGTGATTATACATTTTATATTAGATCAGACGATGGAAGTAAATTATTTATTGATAATAAAGAAGTTGTAAATAATAATGGTGATCACGGTGTGATAGAAAAAAATGGCACCATTACCTTAACTAAAGGAATCCATTTAATAAGGGTTGACTATTATAATGGTTCGGGTGGATTTTGGTTAAATGTATTATATAAAGGACCTGGTATTGTTAAACAAATTATTGCCGCCGATAAATTATTAGCTCCCTAAAATTTTATGACGTAAATAATTTGACAGGTTTTCAATAATGAGTAATAGCACTATAATGCATGTTATTAAAGCGATGGCGTCTTTATAATGGAGTACACGCATCGCTAAAAATAACTTGTAGCCAATACCACCGCCACCAAAAATTCCCAAAGCCACTGCCGTGCGCATATTAATATCAAAACAGTAAAGTAAATTTGAAATAAAAGAGGGTAAAAATTCAGGCCAAATTGAAAATTTAAAAATTTGTAATTTATTACCACCAATGGCTCTTAATGAATTTGCACTGGTGGGATCTAAGTTTTCAATACTTTCTGTAAATAATTTACCTAAAGTTCCAATGGTTGAAATGATAATAGTTAATACGCCTGCAAAAGGGCCCGGTCCAACAGCAATTACAAAAATGAGTACAATAATCAAACTTGGGATAACTCGAATAAAGGAAAGGAACCATTTTGTAATAACACTAATATATTTATTATTAAAAATATTATTGGATGCTATGATGGAAAATATAAAACCGAGGATACCACCTATTAGTGTTCCTAAATAAGCCATACAAATAGTTTGTATAATAGAATTAAACACCACATTGTTCTCCCAAACAACTTTATAATTGGGTGGAAACATTTCGTTTAATAAGTCTCCCACATAGTGTAGGTCTGAAAATATTATACCAATATCAATTTTTAAAAATAACATTAATAAATACATTATTAGTAATACCATTAAAGTATAAAACCAACTTTTATATTTATTTAAAATTAACATCATGATTACAATTGTTGAGTTGCTAATTTTTTTCTGATATAAATAGAGCTCTGCTCAATAACAATTACTAATACAAGAACAACCATTAAGCAGGAAAGTGCTCTATGAAATTGCAACATATTAAATGCATAATCTAATTCATAGCCAATCCCCCCAGCTCCAATGGCACCTAACATCACGGATAATCGAATATTTATTTCAAATCTAAATAAGCTATAAGATAAAAGCTTAGGAAATATGTCAGGTAAAATACCAAAATAGATAATTTGAATTTTATTGGCACCCGCAGCTTTTAAAGATTCAATAACAGCGCTAGG
>CAIYUO010000049.1 GCA_903929425.1 uncultured Bacteroidota bacterium | reverse complement strand
ACTTTAAAAAAGTGAATAATTGGACGGGTTGGATAGTAACCCTCATTGCATGTACGGTTTACATTATGACCACTGAAGCTACAGGTAGCTTTTGGGATTGTGGTGAGTTTATCAGTAGTGCTTATAAATTACAAATTCCGCACCCTCCTGGTGCCCCTATGTTTGTATTATTAGGTCGAATTTTTATCATATTATTTGGTGATAATCCTTTAACTGCTGCTAAGGCGGTGAACATAATGAGTGCGTTAGCTAGTGGGTTTACTATTATGTTTTTATTTTGGACCATTACGCATTTTGCAAAAAGAATTGTTCAAAAAGGAAATGAGGCTTTAAGCAGTGTTCAAATTATATCCATTATGGGAGCTGGAATAGTAGGTGCTTTGGCTTATACTTTTTCAGATTCATTTTGGTATAGCGCAGTTGAAGGTGAAGTATATGCATTGAGTTCATTTTTCACAGCATTGGTATTTTGGGCAATTTTAAAATGGGAGCATAGCGCCGATCAGCCTGGTGCTGACAAGTGGGTGATTTTTATATTTTATATGATGGGTATTTCAATTGGTGTTCACTTATTGAATTTATTGACGATACCGGCCATCGTGATGGTTTATTATTTCAGAAATTACAAAGCAAGTTGGAAAGGTGGTATTTTTGCTTTTATCATTGGTGTGATTATTACAGGGTTTATTCAAGTTTTTCTTATTCAATATACCATCAAATGGGCTGGCGCTTTTGATGTTGCATTTGTAAATAATTTTGGATTACCATTCTTTAGTGGGTTTATTACTTTCTTTGTTTTAGTAGCGGCCCTTTTAAGTTTTGGAATTTATTATGCGAATAAAAAAGGCATGTATTTTTTAAAGCTTGGCATTTGGTCAACTGCATTTTTCTTATTGGGCTATACAAGTTATTTGACTACCATGATTCGTTCAAGTGCTGACCCGTCAGTCGATATGTATAATGTAGACAATCCAGTAACGCTTGTAGGGTATTTAGGAAGAGAGCAATATGGAGATTGGCCTATTTTATATGGACCAGACTACATTGACAAAGTCGATAATATTGAAGGAAGTGACCAATATGTTAAAGCAGCAAAAACGTATGATTTAGCCGGTAAAAATTATAAAAGAGATTGGAGTTCAGCACCTTCAGCTCACTTGTTCCCAAGAATGTGGGACGGAGACAATGACCGTGGCCAAATGGATAGCTACAAGGCATTTGCTGGTGTTGTAGACGGAGAGGCGCCAACTTTAAGAGACAATATTAAATATTTTGCCACCTACCAGTTTGGGTTTATGTATATGCGTTATTTTTTATGGAATTTTGCAGGTAAGCAAAACGATTTGCAGGGTTTCGGTAATGTAAGAGATGGTAATTTTATCACAGGTATTTCATTTGTAGATAATTTATTTTTTGGTGATCAAACTAAATTACCTGATTCCATTAGCAAACTAAATAAAGCCCATAATACTTTATTTATGTTGCCATTTATATTAGGCATCATTGGATTTATTTATCAAACACAAAAAACAAAAAAGGATTTTGTAGTAACAGCTTTGCTATTTTTCTTTACGGGTATAGCCATTGTTATTTATTTGAATCAAGTAAGTTTGCAACCACGTGAACGTGATTACGCCTATGTTGGGTCATTTTATGCATTTGCTATTTGGATTGGATTGGGTGTACTTCAAGTGATTGAATGGTTTACCAAATTTGTAAATCAACGTGTCGCCGCAATAGCAGCAACATTAGTATGTTTATTAGCAGTGCCTACGTTAATGGCGCAGCAGGAGTGGGATGATCATGACAGAAGTCAAAAAACATTGCCACGTGACTTAGCTCGTAACTATTTAGAAAGTTGTCCTCCTAATGCTATTTTATTTTCATTTGGTGATAATGACACTTATCCATTATGGTATGCGCAAGAGGTGGAAGGTATACGTCCTGATGTTCGTGTTGTTGTAAATAGTCTTTTAGGTTCCGACTGGTATATGAGAGAGTTGAGATATAAGGTGAATCAAAGCGAAAAGTTTGATGTTATTTTTACAGAAGAACAAGTAGCTGGAAACAAATTAAATGTTGCTTATTACAATGACTTACCTGAATTTGGTGAAAAAAGATATCATGATTTAGATTCCGTTTTAAGATATGTAATAGGCGATGCTGCAGGAAAATATATGGCACAAACAAATGAAGGCCCTGTTAATATTTTCCCTACGCATAAATTCAAAGTGCCTGTAAATAAGGCATATGCGCTGGCTGCAGGGATTGTTAAACCTACCGATAGTGTTGTTAATGAATTGTTGATTGATTTCAATCCGAATCGTCAATATTTGGTAAAAAATGAAATGGCGATGTATGCTATTATTGCCACTACGCAATTTAAGCGCCCTGTTTGTTTTACTTCCTTACAAGAATTAAAGGAATTAGGATTAGATAAATATGTGCGTCAAACAGGTATGTCATACCAGTTAGTTCCAGTGATAGGTGAAGGTTCAGTTAATACAGAGGTTGCTTATAATAACGTCATGAACAAATTTGCATTTGGGAATGCTAAAAATCCAACTGTTTATTATGACGAGGAAAATAGACGTCATTTAAACTCCATTAGATATTCAATTGCACAAATTGCCGAAGCATTGGTATTGGAAGGTAAAAAAGACAGTGCTAGAAAAGTCCTTAGAAAAATGGATGCTGAAACCAATCAAAAAAGTTTCCCTTATGCTATGACGTCCAATAGAGGCAATCAGCATGATTATTTCTCCTATGTGTTTTTACAAGCATGCTATGCAGCTGAAGACCTTGAATTAGCAAAAAAGGTATCAACTGCGCTGTTGAAGGATCTTAAACAACAAACCGCATATTATAAGTCAATGGGCGATAATATGAGTGAGGATCAGTTTTTACAAAACCTTGAATTAGCTTATCAAGGTAAACCAAGCGGGTTAAGTAATAAACAAATGTCATTTGTTCAAGAAAGCCTAAGCTCTTATCAATTAATGAGCACCATCAGCAAAATGGAACAAGATTACGCCAAACTGAAAACTTCGGTTCCGCCCACAAAATAAAAACCACTTAATATAAAAAAAGGTCCCAAAAACTTGGGACCTTTTTTTATACGTAACTATTTTAATTTAACGCTCTAAATATAGAGGCTAGTTTATAATAATTCTTTAAGGGTTATAATCACTTTGTCAATTTCGGTCTTGGTGTTATTTTTTGAAAATGAAAAGCGAATAGTTGCGATATCATTTCCTTTATTTAGTGCATTAATAACATGCGATCCTTGTTGTGCTCCACTTGAACAGGCACTTCCTCCACTAGCGCAAATATGATGTATGTCTAAATTGAATAACATCATCTCTGATTTTTCATTTTTTGGAAAATTTACACTTAATAAAGTGTAAAGGCTATCACCAAAGCTGTCTCCATTGAAGCTCACTCCTGGTATTTCAGCAATTAATTGGTCATGCATGTATTTTTTTAATGTATGAACATAAGCGCTATCTTTTTCATGATTTTCAGTAGCTAATTCTAACGCTTTTGCAAATCCAACAATACCGTATAAGTTTTCGGTACCTGCACGCATATTTCTTTCCTGTGCGCCGCCATGTACAAGTGGATTAATTTTAATATTTTCATTAATGTACAAAATGCCCACACCTTTTGGTCCATGAAATTTATGGCCAGCACCTGTGATAAAATCAACAGGTGTTTCTTTTAAATTGAAAGGGAAATGTCCAACGGTCTGAACCGTGTCACTGTGAAAATAAGCGTTGTGTTTTTTGCAAATTTCGCCGACTTTAAATAAGTCAATCATATTACCTATTTCATTGTTAGCATGCATGATGCTAACAATAGTTTTGTCATTATTACTTTCAAGTAGTTGTTGTAAATGATTTAAATCAATATGCCCATTTGGTAAAATAGTTATATAGCTTAGTTTCACACCTGCAGCTTTAGCTAAATATTCAACCGTATGTAATGTTGCATGGTGCTCAATAGGTGAACTTATAATATGCTTGCAACCTAAATCATGTATACAGGCATTTAAAACCGTATTGCTGCTCTCTGTACCACCACTTGTGAAAAATATTTCTGATGGCCTTGCTCCTAAAATTTTCGCCACTGATTTACGCGCTTGTTCAACTGCCATTCTTGATTCCCTGCCATAGCTATAAATGGAAGATGGATTGCCAAATTTGTCTGTCAAATAGGGCATCATAGCTTCAAGTACTATTGGATCGAGTGAAGTGGTTGCGGCATTATCTAAATAAATTCTTTCCATATTTGCTAAATTACTTAATTGTTCCAATAATAGCAATGATCTCTTGAGCAAGTTCATCGGCCTCCTTTTGAGATGGAGCTTCGGTATATATACGTATGATGGGTTCTGTATTACTTGATCTTAAATGTACCCAAGCCTTTTCAAAATCTATTTTAAATCCATCTACTTTATTGATAGGGTATTGTCCAAATTTTGTTTCTAAAACAGCAAAAATTTTGTCTAATGAAATAGATCCATCTAATTCCATTTTTTGCTTGCTCATAAAATAAGCAGGATAGCTAGCTCTTAATGCGGAGGTGGTTATTTTTGATTTAGCCAAATGGGTCAAAAATAAGGCAATGCCAATTAAAGCGTCTCTTCCGTAATGTAAGTCAGGCAAAATGATTCCACCATTTCCTTCACCACCAATAACAGCGTTTTGATTTTTCATCATGGTCACCACATTTACTTCTCCAACAGCACTTGCATGGTAAGTACAGCCATATTTTTCAGTTACATCACGCAAGGCTCTTGTGGAGGATAAATTACTAACTGTTGCCCCTTTTTTGTTTTGTAATATATAGTCAGCAACTGCTACTAAGGTGTATTCTTCACCAAATAATTCACCATCCTCACTCACAAAACATAATCTATCAACATCGGGGTCAACAGCTATTCCTAAATGGGCTTTTTCCTTTATTACGGTATCACATAAGTCAGTTAAATGCTCTTTTAAGGGTTCGGGATTGTGTGCAAAATTACCTGTCATCTCTGCATTCAAAACTTTGATATTTGAAACACCAATAGCGTTCAATAAAGCAGGAACCGTAAATGCGCCGGAACTATTTATGGCATCCACTACCACTGTAAAATTTGCAGCTTTGATGGCATTGATATCCACTAAAGGGTATGCTAAAATCGCATTGATGTGTTTTTCAAGGCTATCACTATTTGCAATTATTTTTCCCATAGCATCCACCGATGCATAATTAAAGTCGTCATTTGCAGCAAAGTTTAAAATTATTTTTCCGTCCTCACCACTTACAAATTCACCCTTCTCATTTAATAATTTAAGAGCATTCCATTCTTTAGGATTGTGGCTTGCAGTTAATATAATTCCACCGTCAGCTTTTTCAAACACAACACTCATTTCAACGGTAGGGGTAGTGCTTAATCCCAAATGAATAACGTTAATGCCTAAGGCTAATAAACTCTGCTCTACTAAAGCTTCTACCATTTCGCCACTCATTCGACCATCACGACCAACGACTACTGTTTTAGGACCCGCAGATTTGCTTTTTAACCAAGTTCCATAGGCGGAGGCAAATTTTACAATATCAATAGGTGTAAGGTTGTCATTAGGACGACCTCCAATGGTACCCCTAAATCCAGAAATGCTTTTTATGAGAGACATATAGTAGTATTTTACTTATTAAAAAGGATTTACAAATTTAGTTCAAATTTTTGCACTTCTTGGTATCTTTATCAAATCATGAATGACTTTCTAACACAAATAATAGCGGAGGATCATGCCCTGTTTGCCAGTATCAATGATAAATGGACCAATTCCTTGTTGGATAATATAATGCCTTGGGTTAGAAATTCAAATAATTGGATCCCTTTGTATATTATTTTACTTACATTTTTGATTTATAAATGGGGTAAAAAATCATGGAAATGGTTGGTATTAGTAGCCGTTAATATCACGTTAACGGATCAAATTAGCAGCCACTTTTTTAAACCATTTTTTCACAGATTAAGACCATGTGCCGATCCAGAATTAATGCAACATACAAGATTATTACTGGATCATTGTTCAGGAGGTTTTAGTTTTACTTCATCACATGCTGCGAATCATTTTGGCATTGCAGTTTTTTTAGTGGTCACTTTACAGCCTTTATTGAAAAACTATCGTTACTTGTTTTTGGGTTGGGCGGCATTAATAGCATATGCACAAGTATATGTAGGGGTGCATTTCCCATTAGACATTTTAGCCGGCTCCTTGATAGGTATTATCGTTGGTTACTTCAATGGTAAACTATTTCATAAATGGCAGGGAAATAGTTAAACTGTAATACTTGACTAATCATTGTTAGCTAAATTTTAATAATTTAATTATATTCGTAATCACAATATTCTTAACTACGATTGAATAAATCGTATGATCACCATTTTAAATAGAAAAGTAATATAATGAAGCATTTAGTTACCCTCGGTTTTTTATTATTGAGTACAAGCTCAATCATTTCAGCACAACAAACAACGCCAACTCCTGCACAACAGGCAACTCAAAATGTGAGAAGACGACCAGTAGAAGTTCCTGATCCCAATGCACCAGCAACTAAATATGATTATCATGACTTATTTGCTCCGTTTTTTTATACAAAAAATGGAAATGATCAACGAGCTGCAACAGGCGAACCAGGACCAGGATATTGGCAAAACAGAGCAGACTATACAATAGATGCTAATTTGAACGAGCAAAACAATGAAATTTCAGGTACTGAAATGTTGACCTATACCAATAACAGTCCTCTGAAAATGAATTTCATTTGGATGCAATTAGATCAAAATTTATTTAACTTGGATTCTAGAGGTTCCATGATTGTTCCAACAGTAGGTAGCCGTAATGCTGGACATGGTGAATATTTTGACGCAGGTTATAAAATCAAATCTGTTAAAGTAGTAAGTGGTGATAAAGTGCAAACTGCAACTGAAGTAAAATATTTAATAGAAGATACTAGGATGCAAATTTTCTTGCCATCAGAACTACAAGCAAAAGGCGGAAAATTGAAATTAAAAATCGAGTATTCATTTATATCTCCTCAATATGGCTCCGATCGTATGGGTTATGTTCCTACAAAAAATGGTAAAGTTTATACCATTGCACAATGGTATCCAAGGGTATGTGTATTTGATGATATAATGGGGTGGAACGCAATACCTTACACAGGACCTGGAGAATTTTATTTGGAGTATGGTGACTTTAATTTAAATATTACTGCAGCTGCTAATATTATGGTGGTAGGTTCTGGTGAGTTATTAAATCCTGCTGAAGTTTATACACCTGAACAATTAAAACGCTGGGAGTTAGCAAAAAAGTCTGATAAAACGGTAATCATTCGTTCTGCTGAAGAAGTTACGGATCCTGCTTCTCGACCTGCTAAAAAACAGTTAACATGGAAGTTTAAAATTACCAATGCGAGAGACGCGTCATGGGGTGCATCGTCGGCGTTTATTATTGATGCTGCTAAAATGAACCTGCCTTCAGGAAAACCATCATTAGCAATATCTGCTTATCCAGTTGAAAGTGATGGTGATTTAGCTTGGGGTCGTTCAACCGAATATGTAAAAAAATCAATTGAATTCAATTCAAACAAGTGGTATGAATATCCTTACCCTGCAGCAACAGCAGTAGCAGGAGGTCCAGGTGGTATGGAGTATCCTGGTATTGTGTTTTGTGGGCTGGGTGCAAAAACGGCTGGCCTAATGCATGTAAATGATCATGAATTTGGACACACCTGGTTCCCAATGATTGTTGGGTCTAATGAGCGTTTATATGGATGGATGGATGAAGGTTTTAATACTTTTATCAATACTTTATCGCAAGAAGATTTCAATAATGGAGAGTATAAATCAAATCAAAAACTTGATATGCATCGTATTGGTGCTTTTTATACTGCACCAGGTTTAGAACCTGTTTTAAGTTATGTTGACAACTATAAGGAAAGAAATAATGGTACATTGTCTTATAGCAAACCAGGCCAAGGCCTTACATTTTTAAGAGAACAAATTTTAGGGAAAGAAAGGTTTGATTATGCTTTCCAAACTTATATTAAAAGATGGGCATTTAAACATCCTACACCAGACGACTTTTTTAGAACCATTGAAAATGTTGCGGGAGAAAGCTTGCAATGGTTTTGGAGAGGTTGGTTTGTAAATAACTGGAGATTAGATGTTGCTGTTAGAAATGTAAATCAAGACAGCACAGATTATACAAAGGGGGCAATGATTACTTTGGATAATTTGGAGAAAATGGCCATGCCAGTAATTTTAGAAATAAAAACGGTTAGTGGTAAAATAAGTCGTGTTAAATTACCAGTTGAGGTTTGGGAGCGCAATGTTAGTTGGACTTTTAAAGTGCCAAGCACTGAAGCTATTGAATCAGTAACATATGACCCTGACAATGTGCTACCTGATTTTAATCCTGCTAATAATGTTTGGAAGAAGCAGTAAAATAATTGCTTTAGTATATATAACTAATTTGTATAAATTTCATATGGCGTAAACTAAAAAGAGATCACCGTTTAAGGGTGGTCTCTTTTTAGTTTTTTTTATTGAAGATTAAAAATCTCTTTATTTTTTATAAAAGAGATTTAAAGCTGATGCGCAGCTGATTTGTAATTTTTCCATTTTGTAATCGCTGCTTCCATGTCTGATGGAAGTGCACTATCAAAACGCATTATTTCATTTGTGGTAGGATGAACAAACCCAAGGGTTGCAGCATGTAATGCACATCTTGGACAAGCTTCAAAACAGTTGTCAACAAACTGCTTGTACTTTGTATAAATAGTTCCTTTTAAAATACGATCACCACCATACTCGTTGTCGTTAAACAAAGTGTGTCCAATGTGTTTCATGTGTACTCGAATTTGGTGCGTACGTCCTGTTTCTAAAATACAAGAAACTAGGGTAGTGTAATTATATCTTTCAATTACTTTATAATGCGTGATTGCATGTTTGCCTACATCTCCTTCAGGGTAGGCATCAAACATTTTTCTAAACGTTTTATGACGAGCAATATGAGCGTTCACAGTTCCCTCATCTTGTTCCATGTCTCCCCAAACCAAGGCAACATATTTTCTTTCTACCGTATGATTGAAAAATTGTTTTGCCAAATGACTTGCTGCTTCAGCAGTTTTGGCTAATACAATTAAACCAGTTGTGTTTTTATCAATTCTATGTACTAAACCAAATCGAGGTAACACTTCTTCGTTTAGTGTTGGATTTTGTGAAAGTAAATGATAGGCAACTCCATTTAGTAAGGTGCCAGTATAATTTCCAATTCCAGGATGCACAACCATATTGGATGGTTTATTGATAACCATAACAGCATCATCTTCATAAACAATTTTTAAATCCATTTGCTCCGGTTTCAACTCGGTATATTCCGGGTTCACATAACTCATGTAAGTAACTTCGTCACCTGGTCGAGTTTTGTAATTGCTTTTCACTACTTTTCCATTCACTGTCAAAAAACCACCTTCAATTCCGTTTTGTAGTTTGCTACGGGTCATGCCTTCAATTCGCATTTGGACCCATTTGTCTATACGCATTGGCTCCTGACCTTTATCTACCATAAACGTCAGTTTCTCATAAACTTCCTCGCTGTTTTCGTCTTGTATTAAATCTTGTTCAGTTGACATATTGCAAAAGTAAGTTATTGCTGCTTAGTTTGTAACTTTGTTCCATGCGTCAAAAAGTGTATTTCGAGGATTTAGCGGTAAAATCATATCAACCAACCTGGGATTATCAGGAGGAGCTTTTGGCTAAAAACACGCAAATCAAATCTAAGGCAAGGGAAAGGGATGAAGATGTAAAGCAAACTGCAACTGAACATCGTTTATTATTTGTGGAGCATCCACCTGTTTTTACTTTAGGAAAAAATGGAAAAAGGGAACACGTTTTAGTGTCTGAGGAACATTTACAAAAAATTGGGATTGAGTTTTTTCATATTAATAGGGGCGGAGATATTACTTATCATGGACCTCAACAATTGGTTGGCTATCCCATTTTAGATTTGGATAAATTTAAAACAGATCTAGGTTGGTATTTAAGAAGTTTAGAGCAAGTAATAATAGACACCATTGCAGAGTATGGTTTAACAGGGGAGAGGAGTACAGGAGAAACAGGAGTTTGGTTACAACCTAATGATCCTTTCATGGCAAGAAAAATTTGTGCAATGGGCATAAAATGCAGCCGTTGGATAACCATGCATGGCTTTGCTTTAAATGTTAATCCTAATTTATCTCATTTTGAATATATTGTTCCTTGCGGTATTCAAGGAAAAACTGTTACCTCCTTAGAAAAGGAATTGGGTTATAAAGTGAATTATTCGGAAGTAAAAGAGAAAATTAAAAAACATTTTCAACTCATTTTTGATTGCGAATTGGTGGAAGGGTAGTAATTTTTTTTGCATGTCCTAATAGTGAAGCACTCCTTTTTCAAGGGATTGGTTCCCTTGCAAACCACCGCTATGAATGATTAGCACCTTACTACCTTGTTTGAAATAATTTAGTTGTATTAATTGAGCTGTCGCATAAAATAATTTTCCGGTATATACAATATCGGTAGGCACTTTCGAATGATCCCATAAGCGATTCATAAATTGAATTTGTTCAGGTGTTGTTTTTGCATAACCTCCTTGGTGATAATCATGTAAAAGCGAAAAAGCGGCGTCTTTATTTTCCAATAAATATTTTATTTCTTCCTTAATTGACCCTTCATTTTTTAAAACAGGAATACCCAATATATTTTGATTTACTGCTGCTGCATTTATAATGCCTGCAATCATTGTTCCAGTGCCTACTGCACAAACAATATAATCATATGCATGAATCGGGTTTCCATCACGGTTATTTAATTTTGTATTTTCCCAATCGCTAATGATAGTTGAAGCACCTTTTGCGCCTATCGTTCCATAACCTCCTTCATCTATAAAATATATTTCAGTATGTTTATTTGTTTTTTGATCAAATAATAATTTGGTTTTCTTTTCCTGAAATGAGGTTCTCCCTAAGTATATTATTTCCATGCCGTATGAAATTGCTTCTTGCATGCTAGTTGTAATGGGTTCGCCTTCATTACAACGCATATACCCCATGCTTTTTAAGCCATTTAACTTAGCAAAATATGCAAGTGCTACTAAATGGTTGGAGTAGGGGCCACCAAAACTTGCTATTTTTTTAGCATTTGTTGCTCGAGCTTCTTTAAAATAGTATTTAAGTTTGTACCATTTATTGCCACTTACAATAGGGTGGATTAAATCTAAACGAAGCGTGTCAACCTGAATGGTAAGGTTACTCCAAAAGGGGATAGATTCAATAGTAGGATTAGCGTCCAATCTTTTACTTTTTAATGAAAAACAGCTATTTTTGCTGACTGTATTTTATCAAGTAAAAATACAAAATATAAATCTAGTACAATGAGTGCACCAACATTAGTGATTTTGGCAGCAGGTATGGCAAGTAGATATGGTAGTCAAAAACAAACAGAAGGTTTTGGTCCTAGCGGAGAAACTATTATGGATTATTCGATTTATGATGCCATAAGAGCAGGATTCGGAAAAGTTGTATTTATTATTAGAGAAGATTTTGCGGAAGCATTTAAAGAAAGCTTTGAGCCTAAATTAAATGGTAAAATCAAAACAGAATATGTTTACCAAGCCTTGCATAAATTCACTGATTCAAAGAATGTAAATCCTGAAAGAACCAAACCTTGGGGAACGGCACATGCAGTTTTATGTACAAAAGGAATGGTGCATGAACCATTCGCAGTTATCAATGCCGACGACTATTATGGAAAGGAAGCTTTTGAGCAAGCCTATTCATTTTTAACAAATGAGTGTAATGATAAAACCTATTGTATTTTAGGATATGAGTTATCCAATACATTAAGTGAAAATGGAACTGTTAGTCGAGGTGTTTGCAGTATGGATGACAACAATGTTTTAACCAATATAAATGAACGCACTAAAATTTATAGAAAGGATGGTGTGATTGTATTTGAAGAAGATGGTGTTGAAACTCCTTTGGCTGAAAATACTAGAGTGAGTATGAATTTCATGTGCTTCGCTCCAAATTTCATTGACTTATGTGAATCGGAATTCGATTCTTTTTTAGACAAGCAGGGCATGGAATTAAAGTCTGAATTTTATATACCAGTGGTAACTGGACAATTTTCAAAATTAGGTTTAGGCGATGTTAAAGTCATTCCGACAAATGCTAAATGGTTTGGCGTAACTTATAAGGAAGATGCGCCAATGGTTAAAGCAAATATCGACGCTTTGGTAAAGGCAAAGCTTTATCCAAATAAATTATGGTAGTATCCCTAATCATATAAGCTAGTGTCAATGGAATGTATAAAAAAAGGAGTCTTTTTGAAGACTCCTTTTTTTATGATCATCATTATTCGCACTAATTATAAGATCGGATATTGAAAATAAAATTCTTTATATCACCAATTTTTCTATACTTACTTTGTTTTTTCAGTAACCCTGAATGGTTTAAAGTTTTCAAACTTTTATCTTCTTTGTTTTGTATTTGAGCAGCTTCCACCAGATCATCTATTCTTGATGCTTTAATAGCGAATGCAACACCTTCAGCCTGCTTTTGTCTAGTATTGATGATGCCAATAATTTCAGCATTATTATTAAAGATAGGTGCTCCAGAATATCCAGGATTTGCACTTATTTGAATTTGGTAAGCATTACTATCTCCTTCAAAACCTGACTGAGCACTTAAATATCCTTTACCATAAACAATGTCATTATCATTACGAGGATAACCGAGTGTAAAAATTTCTTCACCCAATTCAGTTGATTTCGTTCGAATAGAGTAAGGTAAATTTTTAGGTTGTTTAAAATCAGCGTCTGTAATTTTAATTAAAGCTAAATCTGTTATTTTATCAGCATATACAATGGTTGCATTTAATTCCTGACCAAGACTATTAATAACAATGGCACTATTTCCTTTTAAAACGTGTGCGTTGGTAATGATATAACCTTTTTTATCAATTAAAAATCCAGAACCGCCACTTATTAAAGTTGCATTTTCAGGCATTTTTGTTTTTACCTCATTTAACAAATGACCTTGAGCTTGTTGCTTTTTTTCAATATTTTCAATGGCTTTGCTTAATTGTAATACTTGAGAACCATTTAAAATTGGTGAAATATAAACAATTAAAGAGGCAGTAAATAAGGCGATAAATCCACCAACAGAAGCCGCAATAGCAGTTACTTTTTTATACTTACTCCACAATTGTATAATCTTAAACGAAGTTGATTGTTCCTCCTTTGGGGCCCATTCGCCTTGATCAAGTAATTTATTGAAAGTGGATTCGGAAACCTTTGAAAAATTAATTCGATTTGCATAAATATTCATCTCCTGTAAAAACATGCTATGTTCCACAACCATTTGATCAATTTCAGGAGTTTGTTGACGCAACAATTCAAATTGTGCAGTCTCTGAGGGATTCATTTCCCCAGTTAAGTACCTTTCAATCGTCTCCAATAATTGTATGTCGTCCATTAGTTTCATGCTATTCGTGGTTAATCTCCAATGTTATATTGCGCAAAGAATAGTTTTTTCAAACGCAGCAAACATTTATATTTCTGGTTTTTGGCATTGTCTGAGTTGGTATACCCAAACGCTTCCGCTAACTCCTGCATTCCTTTTTTATTCAAATAATAACCCTCTAATAAACTTTTGCATGGTTCACCAAGGCTATTCAATGCTCTGTGCATGATTGCAAATGCAGCATCTTTTTTTTCAAATTCTTCCATATCAGTCTCTACTGATATGATTTCCTCGTTGACACTTAATGGTGAACTATATTTTCCCATTTGGTGCAAACGCTTAAGCCATAAATGCTTGCAAATTGAAAATAAATAGGTTTTGATTTGACAGGTTAATGAGAATGATTCATTTTGTACCTTTTCGTACAATGTGATCATTGCTTCTTGAAAAATATCCCTAGCATCATCAAAAGAGCCATTGTTATTTTCAATAAAATGCTGAATCGTACTAAAATGACTTTTATAAAGGGTTTCCACCACTTTCGAGTCATTATTAGCTAGCCCTTTTAATAAGGCTGTTTCGTTGTATTCAGCTTTCAATATATTAATACTTTGAGGGGATAAAAGTAACCCAAAATGACTAATTTTTATTTTTTTTAGAATTTTTTGAAATCAGGGGTTACCTTTTATTCAATCATGTATTAATAATATAAATAAACAATTAAAACCTTTCCAAATGAAAAAAGTATTCGCAATTTTCGCTATCGCTGCATTAGCTGCTTGTGGTGGTGCTTCAACTGAAACTAAGACTGATTCTGCTGCAACAACTGTTGATTCTGCTGCAACAACTGTAGACACTGCTGCTGTAAAAGCTGATTCTACTGTAAAAGTTGATTCTGCTGCAAAGAAGTAATTAAACTCATTGGGCTATTGGTCCTAATTGGAGAAATCTAGTTACAAAGCTTGCCAACCAATAGTTATCGAACAATTTTCATATGGCAAGCAATCGTTAAAGCCGCCCGTTTCCACGGGGGGCTTTTTTTATCTAGAGGCGAAAATTAATATTAGCTCTAATAAAACGATATAAGTGATGCATGCAAATAAAACTTGACCTACTTCTTTATTCATAATGGGTTATTTTCTACAAAAATATATAAAATTTGGCGTCGGCAAAAAACACAAAACACTAATATTTGTTAGTAAAATGTAAAAAACTTTACTGTTTTAGCCTATAATAGGGCATTTTAGCCTATATTTGTATCACGATGAAAGCAAATAGCAACTGGTTTTACTTTTTCTTTTATTTCTACTTTAATCAAAGTAGCCGGGTAGTATTTGTAAAAGCATAAACGAAACAACTAAATATACAATCCCGGCCAAAACAGCCGGGATTTTTTTATTAAAAATTTATGAACCAACTGTTTAGAAATAATGAGGTTCGTAAAAATAGAATGAGACAAGGATGAATAAAAAAGTGACGATACAAGGTTATGAGGGAAGTTTCCACCAAGTGGCAGCTAGGCAGTTTTATGGCAAAACGGTTGAGGTAATAACGTGCGATACGTTTAGAGAAGTGGTTAAAATTGGCTCAGATCCTAAACAATCGGATGGTGCGGTGATGGCCATTGAAAATTCTATTGCAGGAAGTATTCTACCCAATTATAACTTATTACAAAAAAGCAACTTGCAAGTAATTGGCGAAGTATACTTGTCAATTAGCCAAAACTTATTAGTGAATCCGGGAGTGAAATTGTCAGATATTAAGGAAGTGCATAGTCATCCAATGGCTATTTTACAATGTTTGGATTTCCTGGAACAACATCCATATAAATTGGTGGAGTCCGAGGATACAGCATTAAGTGCTAAAATGGTGCATCAGCATAAAAGCAAACATACAGCTGCTATAGCGAGTAAGTTGGCAGCACAGTTATATAATTTGGAAGTGATTGCGCCCGACATTCATACTTTAAAAAATAATATCACCCGCTTTTTAATATTGGTTCCTGCAAAAGCAAAAGTGGAAATGAAAGACGCAAATAAAGCATCGGTCTATTTTCAAACAGATCATTCAAAGGGAATTTTGTCAAAAGTGTTAGCGAAAATTGCACAGGGCGGGGTGAATTTAAGTAAGCTTCAAAGTATGCCAATACCAGGAAGCACTTTCAAGTATGGATTTTATGCGGATTTAGAATTTGAAAATAGTAAACAACTCGAAAAAGTATTGGAAGTGGTGAACCCTATGACCAATAGTTTTAAAGTTTTTGGATTGTATAAAAAAGGTAAAGTTGTAAAAGGCTAACTATGGACCTAACATTATCAAATAGATTGAATGGGATTGGTGAATATTATTTCGCTACCAAATTGCGTGAAATTGATGAACTCAATAAAGCAGGCAAGGGTATTATTAATTTGGGTATTGGAAGTCCCGATTTACCTCCGCATCCATCTGTATTGGCTGTGTTGAATCAAGAAGCAGCAAAAGATAATGTACACGGTTATCAATCCTATAAGGGCTCTCCAGTTTTGAGAGAAGCTATTGCCGAGTGGTATAAAAAGTATTATCATGTTGATAATATTAATCCAGCAACAGAAGTGCTTCCATTACTAGGGAGCAAGGAAGGGATCATGCATATTTGTATGACCTATTTAAATGAAGGAGATCAGGTGTTAATTCCAAACCCTGGCTATCCTACATACTCAAGTGCAGTTAAATTAGCAGGGGGCACTCCGCTATACTATGAGTTGACTGCCGATAACAATTGGGCGCCTGACTTTGAAAATCTAGAAAAAGCAGATTTATCAAAAGTGAAATTGATGTGGGTGAACTATCCGCACATGCCTACAGGTCAAATGCCAACTAAAGCACTCTTTGAAAAGTTAGTAGCATTTGGTAAGCAGCATCAAATATTAATTTGTCACGACAATCCGTATGCATTCATCTTAAATGACCAACCATCAAGTTTGTTGTCTGTAGAAGGTGCTAAAGAAGTGGTGATTGAATTAAACTCTTTAAGCAAAAGCCAAAATATGGCAGGTTGGAGAGTAGGTATGTTGATCGCTGCCGAAGAAAGAGTCAACGAAATATTAAGATTTAAATCCAATATGGATAGTGGTATGTTTTTACCTGTGCAATTAGCAGCGGCAAAAGCATTAAGCTTAGATAAATCTTGGTATGATTCAGTAAATCAAGTTTATACCGAACGTCGCGAAAAAGTTTATGAATTATTAGACACATTAGGTTGTGCATATTCAAAACAACAAGTAGGGATGTTTGTTTGGGCTAAAATTCCAGCCACCTATAAAGATGGATATGCATTAAGCGACAAGGTGTTGTACGATGCGAATGTCTTTATTACACCTGGTGGTATTTTTGGTTCTGCAGGTAATAATTACATCCGTGTGAGCTTATGCGGTTCAATGGAGAAATTTAATGAAGCAATTAAAAGAGTGAAAGCATGCGTTTAGCAGTAATTGGTATCGGATTAATGGGAGGTTCATTGGCATTGTCATTGAAAAAGAAAGGTTTTGTGTCCAATGTAATTGGCGTGGACAATAACCTAGACCACCAAACCGAAGCTTTGCGATTGGGTATTGTAGATGAAATTATGTCGTTGGAAGACGCTATAAAATTATCAGACATCATAGCCATTGCAACACCCGTGAATATTGCAGAAAAACTATTGCCTTCGGTTTTAGATTTAGTTGACCAACAAGTCGTTTTTGATTTAGGATCCACCAAAGAAGCGGTAGCGCAAATAGCCAGCGCACATGCTAAAAAAGGAAGATTCGTTCCAACACATCCAATGTGGGGGACAGAGTTTAGTGGTCCTAGTGCTGCACAAAGCGATGCTTTTGAAAATAAAGCAACAGTAATATGTAATAGAGAACAAGTAGATACCGATGCACTATTAACAGTAGAACGTTTGTATACCAGTTTGGGAATGCATATTGTAAACATGAATGCAACTAAACATGATATTCATGTGGCTTATGTGAGTCATATCTCACATATTACTTCTTTTGCACTGGCCAATACCGTGTTGGAGAAGGAAAAAGAATCGGATAATATATTCGAGTTAGCGAGTGGTGGTTTTGACAGTACGGTGCGTTTGGCAAAGTCCAATGCAGCTACCTGGGTACCCATCTTTATGCAAAACAAAGAAAATGTATTAGACGTTTTAAATGAGCATATCAGTCAGTTGAGAAAATTCAAGTCTTGCTTGGAAAAAGAAAACTTTGAATATTTATCGGACTTGATCGAGAATGCCAATGGGATTAAAAGAATTCTAAAATAGAATTCTTATTTAAGAAAAGTAAAAACAACAAAATGAAGAAAACAGAAGATATGGAAGTTAAGAATGATTTAATTGAAGCAGTAAAAACAAAAATGACTTTTGCTGAATTGGGTGTGAATGAGCAATTGGTAAAATCAGTTACTGAATTAGGATATACACACGCAACTGAAATTCAAGAACGTTCTATTCCCGTATTAATTAGCGGAACAAAGGATTTTATTGGATTGGCGCAAACAGGTACTGGTAAAACAGCAGCTTTTGGTTTGCCATTGATTCAATTAATTAAAGCAGCCGATAAGCATCCTCAAGCTTTGGTGGTTTGTCCTACACGTGAATTGTGTATGCAAATTGTAAATGAAATTAACTTGTTTAAAAAGCATGTATCAGGTGTACAAGTATTAGCCGTTTATGGTGGTACGTCCATTGGCATGCAAATTAGAGATTTAAAAAGAGGCGTTCAAATTGTTGTCGCAACACCAGGTCGTTTAATTGACTTGATTGAGCGTAAGGCAATTAATTTAGAGCAAATTGAATATGTAGTATTGGATGAAGCAGATGAAATGTTGAACATGGGATTCCAGGACGACATTGAATTTATTTTAAAGAATACCCCTAATCGTGAAAGTATTTGGTTGTTTAGTGCAACGATGCCTACTGAAATCAGAAAAGTAAGCAAGCGTTACATGAAAGAGCCAGTGGAAGTAACCATCGGTAAAGTAAATGCAACTAACAAAAGTATTGATCACCAATATTATGTTACCTCGGCGCAATATCGTTATGAGACGTTGAAAAGAATCATTGACTTTAACCCTGGTATTTATGGCATCATCTTTACACGTACTAAAGCAGATGCACAAGATGTGGCTGCACGTTTGACACGAGAGGGTTATGATATTGATGCCATTCATGGTGACTTGACACAACAACAACGTGATAGAGTAATGGGTCAGTTTAGAGACAAAACTTTACAGTTGTTAATTGCAACTGACGTTGCTGCCCGTGGTATTGATGTTAAAGGAATTACACACGTAATTAACTACGAACTACCGGATGACGTGGAAGTATACACACACCGAAGTGGTCGTACGGGTCGTGCAGGTAGTCAAGGTATTTGTATTTCGATTGTACATGCAAGAGAATCTTACCGTTTACGCCAAATTGAAAATATCAATAAAAGTACTTTCCATAAATTAGATATCCCTAGTGGTAAGGATGTTTGTAGAAAACAATTCTTCCATGTAATGGATAAATTAATGTCTACTGACGTGAGTCATGGTGATTATGAAACATATGTACCAATGCTTGCAGAGAAATTTGCAGACATGACTAAGGAAGAAATTTTGAAGCGTGTTGCTGCTTTGGAGTTTAATCGTTTCTTAGCATATTATGAAAATGCGGCAGACTTAAATGTTAGGGCTGCTGAAAAAGGCCGTCGTGATGTAGGCGGTATGCAGGATCGTAACAGAGAAAGAGGACGTAATGAATATTCATCTGATAGAAGAACTGGCGGCGATCGTTCTAATGATAGATCCAATGATCGCGGAGCGGATAGAGGTGATCGTGGAGATGGTCGTGGTCGTACAGCAAACCGTGCTAGTGCAGGATCCACTCGTTTATTTGTAAACTTAGGCACGAAGGATGGTTTTTATAAAGCTAGTTTCTTACAATTTGTTTTAGACATGAGCGACTTAAAAAAAGAAGTGCTTGGTAAAATAGATATGAGAGACATGAATAGCTGGATAGAAATTGAATCAGGTTCTGCTAAAAAAATGATTAGTGCTATTGATGGCAAAAGCTATAAAGGACGTCGTATTCGCATGAATGATGCAGATAGTGGCGGTCCAAGAGGCTTCAACAATAACGAAGGATAAATTATGAATAGTCCTCGGATTTAAATAATGAATTCGAGGACTAACTTATAGACTTGTTAAAAGATTTAAAATAAATATTCAAATACTAAAATTGGTTAAAAATGGGAACCTTAACTGAACAACAACAAAAAGTAAGTGCATTATTAAAAAAAGCGCCATTGATTATCTCTGGTCCTTGTAGTGCTGAAACTGAAGAGCAAGTAATGGCAACGGCTAGAGGATTAGCTGCTACTGGGAAGGTAGATATCATGCGTGCAGGTATCTGGAAGCCAAGAACACGTCCTGGAAGTTTTGAAGGGATAGGTACAAAAGGTTTACCTTGGTTACAGCAAGCAAAAAAAGAAACAGGAATTCCTGTAGCAGTGGAAGTTGCTACAGCAAAACAAGTAGAAGATGCTTTGCATTTTGATGTAGATGTTTTATGGATTGGGGCAAGAACTACTGTTAACCCTTTTAGTGTTCAAGAAATTGCAGACGCTTTAAAAGGTGTTAAAATACCTGTATTAATTAAGAATCCACTAAATCCTGATTTAGAATTATGGGTGGGTGGTATGGAGCGTATTGCCAAAGCAGGTATTGAGGATTTAGGTTTAATTCACCGAGGATTTAGCTCGTATGGTAATACCGAATTCCGTAATGCACCCATGTGGCATTTAGCGATTGAAATGAAGCGTCGTTTCCCAGGCATCCCAATGATTAATGATCCTTCCCATATTTGTGGTAGAAGAGACATTTTACAAGCGGTTGCTCAACAAGCCATTGACCTTGATTTTGATGGTTTAATTATTGAATCACATGTAGATCCTGATAATGCATGGAGTGATGCTAAGCAACAAATCACACCTGATGTATTAAAGAGCATGTTAGATAGTATGCATTGGAGAAAAGAGACAATACAAAACGAAGATTTCCAAAGTGCACTTGAAGCAATGCGTCAACAAATTAATCAATTAGACGATGAATTGTTACAAGTATTGTCAACAAGAATGAAAGTGGCACAAAAAATTGGTGAATACAAAAAGAACAATGATATCACCATTTTGCAAACCAATCGTTGGAATGAAATATTAGATCGTGCGGTTGCTAAAGGAAATAAATTAGGATTGAGCGATGATTTTGTTACAAAGTACATGGACGCTGTGCATATGGAAAGTATCAATCAACAAAACAAAGTAATGAATAGCTAGTATGAAAAATTGGAAGGTTAAATTTTCGAGTTCAACAGTGACATTTGTATTAGATGGTAAATTTGCCGCCATTGATAAAATGGTAGACAAGTCGCAAGCTATTTATATAACAGATGAAAATGTTTATGCTTTACACGAAAAAAAATTCAAGGGTAAAAAAACCATTGTAATTCCTTCGGGTGAGGAGCATAAGCATCAACAAACTGTTGACTTTATTATTGAGGCCTTGCTCAATTTTGGAGCTACAAGACAAGCGGTCTTAATTGGTGTAGGCGGTGGCGTAGTAACTGATATGGTTGGCTATGTTGCGGGTGTATACATGCGTGGGGTAGCTGTAGGTTTCGTGCCTACAACCATACTTGCCATGGTGGATGCATCCATTGGAGGTAAAAACGGGATTGATGTGGGTTTGTATAAAAACATGGTGGGTTTAATTAGGCAACCTCAGTTTTTAGTTTACGATTTTGATTTTTTATCTTCCTTGCCAAAACATCAATGGGAAAATGGCTTTGCCGAAATTATTAAGCATGCTGCCATAAAGGATGCTGCAATGATGAAGGAATTAGCTGCTCATGATATTACTTATTATCAAAAAAATAAAAAGGCTTTGGCTGTACTCATTGAAAAAAATGTGCAGATCAAAGTGAAAGTGGTACAAAAGGATGAGTTTGAAAAAGGGGATCGTAAATTATTGAATTTTGGACACACCCTAGGACATGCGATTGAAAATGAACATGCTTTATTACATGGTCATGCCATAAGTATTGGAATGGTATATGCTGCAAAAATTTCACAAGTCTTACAAGACTTTAAAGAAGTTGGCATTTTAGTGGAAACACTTCAAAAATATGGCTTACCAACCGCAATGCATTTTGACATTGACGCTGCCATGGAAATTATGCAAAAGGATAAAAAAAATGCAAAGGCTGGAATGCAATATGTGTTGTTAAATAAAATAGGCAAAGCGGTGTATGAAACGGTACCTATGAAAACATTAAATAATTTAATAAAGTTGTATTCTTAATATGATTGCGACGGTATATCCAGGTAAATTAAAAGGTGCACAAGTAGCACCTGCAAGCAAGAGCAGTATGCAAAGAGCATGTGCTGCTGCTTTATTACATGTTGGGCAAACTATAATTTCAAATCCAGGACACTCTAATGACGATTTAGCTGCATTGGATGTGATACAAAAATTAGGCGCTCATATTGAAGTTCAAAAAGGAAATGATGAAAATGGAACAACTATTGTTAAATCAATAAATGTAACATCAAAAGGTGTGCAACCAATTGGTCCCGAAATGAATTGTGGTGAAAGTGGATTAGGAATAAGAATGTTTACACCCATTGCGGCTTTAAGTAACCAATCCATTTTAATAAATGGTAAAGGAAGTTTATTAAAACGTCCAATGCATTTTTTTGATGAGATCTTCCCAGCATTAGGTGTAAAAATTGATTCTCAAAATGGATTTTTGCCTATTCAAATTCAAGGTCCATTAAAGACGCCTGAAACTATTACTGTTGATGGATCTTTAAGTTCCCAATTTTTAACTGGATTATTAATGGCCTATGCGGCAAGTGGTGCGCAAGGTTCAATCATAAAAGTATTGGATTTAAAAAGCAAACCATATATTGATTTGACTTTAACTGTTTTAAATGCATTTGGATGGAAAGTGCAACATGATCATTATGAACAATTTTCATTCTTACCACATGAGCCTTTAAAAGATATTATTGAATATACTGTGGAAGGTGATTGGAGTGGAGCAGCTTTTTTATTAGTTGCTGGTGCCATTGCAGGCCCCATTAAAGTAAAGGGTTTGCAAATGGAATCAACACAGGCGGATAAAGCTGTGATGCATGCTTTGCAAAATGCAAATGTTGCAATTGCAATAAAAACAGATGGAATTCAAATTGGATCGCAAGATGGAGCCGCATTAAGAGCGTTTGAATTTGATGCAACTGATTGTCCAGACTTATTTCCTCCTTTAGTTGCATTAGCAGCAGCTTGTATGGGGGTTTCAGAAATTAAAGGGGTGAGTCGTTTAGCACATAAAGAAAGTGATAGAGGCTTGACCTTGCAAACTGAGTTTGCTAAGCTGGGCGTAAAAATAGAACTAGAAGGGGATAACATGAAAATACATGGAGGTGGTGAAATAAATGCTTCAACAGTTTTTTCACAACATGATCATCGTATAGCAATGGCTTGTGCTGTGGCAGCATTGAAGGCTAGTGGTCCTGTCGTTATCACTGACGCTGAGGCGATTAATAAATCGTATACTGATTTTTTCGACCATTTAGCATATTTAGGTGCAAGGGTAGTGATAGATTAAATGATTTAATTAAGTTAAATTAGTCGAGTTGATAAAAAAATGATGATATAAAATTCTTAACTTGTAATATTAAGTTTAACATGAATAGTTTTGGAACCTTATTTAAAGTACAAATTTTAGGCGAATCACATGGTGCATGTGTAGGTATTGTAATTGATGGATGTCCTGCAGGATTAAAATTAATGCAGGATGATTTTGTGACCGATATGGAACGCCGAAAAGGTGGCAAGCAAAAAGGCACTACACCAAGACAGGAAGATGATATGCCTATTTTCAAATCAGGTTTGTTTAATGACACCACTACTGGTGCTCCCATAACCATGTTGTTTGAAAATAATAATACACGAAGTGGTGACTATGAAAAGCAAAGATCAGTTCCACGCCCAGGTCATTCCGATTTTACGGCACATCATAAATTTGGTGGCTTTGAGGATTATCGAGGGGGAGGTCATTTTAGTGGAAGGTTGACTGCTGCTTTAGTTGGAGCCGGTGTGATTGCTAAAAAATTATTAAATGGTATTACAGTAGAAGCACACATTTTAAGCATTGCTGGCGAAACAGATGTTGAAAAAGGAATACAAAAAGCGATTGATCAAAAGGATAGTGTTGGAGGAATTGTTGAATGTATTGTAAAGGGTTTGCCAATAGGTTTAGGGGAACATTTTTTTGATTCAGTAGAATCATTGATTAGCCATGCAGTTTTTGCAATACCTGCCATTAGAGGAATTGAATTTGGAACTGGATTTGCAGCTTCAAATATGTTTGGTGCCAATCACAATGACGCTATCATTGATGCTTCAGGTAAAACAAAAACAAATCATGCTGGAGGCATTGTAGGAGGTTATACCAATGGGAATGATTTAGTATTCCGAATCGCAGTAAAGCCAACATCCTCAACGCCAAAGGATCAAACTACTTGGAATTGGGAAACCAACGAGCAGGAGGTGTTTTCGGTAAAAGGAAGACACGATTTATGCATTGCATTGAGAGTCCCGGTTGTATTGGAAGCAGTAACGGCAATTGTTTTATCTGATTTAATGTTGTTAGAACAAAGAGTGCCAAGAATTTTAAAATAAAAAAAATAAAAAATGGAAAGCGAATTTATATATCATGTAACTACTCAAAAAGAGTGGGAGCAAGCAAAAGAAAAAGGGGAGTATCAGCCTGCGGGTTTCGATCAGGAAGGATTTATACATTGTTCAATAGAAAGACAAGTAGCTGGTGTATTGGATAGATTTTATAAAGGTCAAATTGGGTTAGTAAAATTAAAAATAGAAAAAGCAAAAGTAAGTAGGCCAGTTTTATTTGAGTTGGCAGTTGATTTAGATGAATTATTCCCACATGTATATGGGGCATTAAATTTAGAAAGTGTTGTTGAAGTAATTGAAATAGTATAATGAAAGTATTAGTCATTATATTATTAATAGGGTTGCCATTTATGGTAAAAGCACAAGATGTTTATCCTCCAAGCTATACATTGGAAAATTGTATTGATAGCGCTTTAATGGAGAAATATAATAAATACATTGACACTAATAAAATTCAAATTTCTTTTAATAAGGTTACTGGGATTGCTAGTTTTTATAGTTCAAAATTCAATGGCTTAAAAACATCTAGTGGTGAATTATATAGACACAAAAAATACACTGCTGCTTCAAATTTATTTTTAATTCATTCAGTAGTGAGAGTCACCAATATGAGAAATGGGAAATCTGTCTTAGTGAGAATTAACGACAGGATGAATCCCAATATGTTAAAAAAAGGCAGAGTGATTGATTTAAGTGGAGTTGCTGCAAAAAAATTATCAATGACAAAAAAAGGAGAGGGTATTGCGCGGGTAATAATTGAAGCAGTTGATAAAAGTAAATTAAATCCCAAAAACAACTAAAGGTCTCGCAATTATACATTATTTTTATAATATAAAATAACGATCAATTCCATGAAAAAGGTTACACAAATTATATTGCTAATCGTATTGTCTACTAATACTTTTGCACAAGACACTGCCTCTATTAAGCCTACTAATATTAAATCATCATCTCTGGCGTTCAAGTTGGGATTATATGATTTCAAGAAAACAAATAATACTAACGGATTATCAAATTCAGTAGTGAACTATGGTCTACAATATATTCAAGGTTGGAAACCAAATGTGGACTTTGTAGCAAGTTTACAATTTGCAACCTTACAATATCCTTATTATACTTCCTTAAATAAACCTAAACTAAATAAGTCTAGTAATTATGTGTCTCTTGATTTTGCATTAAATTATAAATTATTAACTGACGAGCATCCTGTAGTTCCTTATTTAACTGGAGGTTTGGGTTTAGGGTTAGACCGCTCATTTTATTACACAGCTTATGCGCCAGTAGGGGCTGGATTACAAATTAAAGCAAATCATGGTTCTTTTATTTATTTACAAGCAACACATAATGCCGAAGCTTCTCGTTTGACAAAAAAACACAATAGTTATTCAATAAGCTATTCCTTGCCATTAAAGCTAAAAGATAAAAAACCGGTTACTTTGCCACCTGCTCCATTGCCAGTGGATGTTGACAATGATGGTGTTGTAGATAGTCTAGATCAATGCCCAAGTCAAAAAGGCACTATTAAATACTTTGGATGTCCGGTTCCTGATACAGACAAAGACGGGGTTGACGAGGATTCAGATAAGTGTCCGAATGAACCAGGGACTAAAAAATATAATGGTTGTCCAATTCCAGATACCGACAAGGATGGCGTGAATGATGAAACTGACAAATGTCCTTCCATTTCAGGTTTAACAAGATATAATGGATGTCCTATTCCAGATACAGATAAAGATGGTGTAAATGATGAGATAGACAGTTGTCCAACGGTAGCAGGCATATCTGCGAATAAGGGCTGTGTAGATGTACAACCCATTTTCAATAAAATTGCCAGTGATTTTACTTTTAAAACAGGTACATCGGTTTTAAATAGTAAAATATTAAGCAAATTGGATTCGGTAGTTTCTTTATTAAATCAGTATCCTAATATTCATATGGATATTATTGGAAATACAGACAATGTAGGCTCAGTGAAAATAAATATGCCACTTTCTGAAAAAAGAGCAAATATTGTATTTAAATATTTAGTAAAGAAAAATGTACCAACTGATCGTTTAACTAAAAAAGGAGTTGCAGACAGTAATCCAATTGATACCAATAAAACTGCTGCTGGAAGAGCGAAAAATAGAAGAACAGATATGAACGCAATTTATCAGTAATTTTTTTTGAAGATCATTAATAAACGTTCACCTCTCGTTCAAGTTGAATGTCGAATTTTTCAAAAACAGTTTGTATGATTTCTGCCGAAAAATCATAAACTTCTTTTCCGGAAATAATACCATAACTCACAATGACTAAAGCTTGTTTTTCATAACAACCTACATTGCCTTTTTTAACGCCTTTCCATCCACATGTTTCAATTAACCAGCCTGCAGCAATTTTATATTCAATATCAGAAATTGGATAGGCTATTAACCCAGGAAAATTTTCCTTCAGAAGGTTGTATTTGTCAATGGAGATAGTAGGGTTTTTAAAAAAGCTACCTGCGTTCCCAATTTTTGAGGGGTCGGGTAATTTATTACTTCTTATTTGAATGATAGCGTTTGAAATATCTGCTAAGCTAGGGTTTTTTATATTTTTTTCATGTAGGACATCTCTAATAACTCCGTAATCAGTTTTAAGTATAGGTTGTTTTTTTAATTGAAACTGAATGCTTGTTATTATATATCTATTGGGTTGTTGCTTAAATAAACTACTTCTATATTTAAATAAACATGCTTCATTTTTCAATGTTGTAAATGCGCCATTCAATAGGTCGAAAGCGGTAACGGAATTAATACATGCTTCAACTTCAACTCCATAAGCGCCAATATTTTGAATAGGGCTTGCTCCAACAGTACCAGGTATTAAACTTAAATTTTCTAATCCTCCCCAGCCTTTGTGAACGCAATACATAACAAAATGGTGCCAATTTTCTCCCGCCCCAACCTCCAAAATAACATCGGATGCTGTTTCGGTTATTTTTTTGATACCCATGATCTCCATTTTAGCGACAAGTCCGTTAAAATTTGTCGTAAACAACATATTGGTGCCGGATCCAATTATTAAAATAGGCGTATTATTTTCTTTAGCCCAATTTGAAACGGCTACAACGTCCTGCTCATTTATTATGTTTGTGAAAAATTTTGCATGTTCGTCACTTGCAAAACTATGATATGGTTTTAAAGATGTATTTGTGCTGATTTGCATTCTATGATATGAATTAATTGGGGTCTATGTCAATGATGATTTGAACCGTTTTATATCTAGGATGAACTTCAATAAGTCGTATATAATGAAGTAATTGTTGCTTTGCAATTTGTAATTGCCCCGATTGTGTCGATATTTTTACACAAAGTTCCCAAATATATTTATTGCGCACTCTATTAATTAAGGGTTGTGCTGGACCTAATACGGTTCGTTGGATATTAGGTGTCAATGAATGTAAAAAATGATTTGCTGCCTCCTCTGCAATATTATTTTCCTTATGCTTAAATAGTATATTCATTAATCTACTGAAAGGAGGGTAGCTAAATTGCTTTCTATTTTGTATTTCATAATCATAAAATCCAGTATAATTATGTTGTTGTACTAGTTGAACAATAGGATGTTGTAATTGGCTTACCTGTATGATAACCTTTCCATTACTATTTTTTCGTCCTGCTCGCCCACTTACTTGTTCCATCATTTGAAAAGCACGTTCATTAACTCGATATTGATTAAAATTTAATAAACTGTCTGCATCAACGATACCCACTAAATCAACATTTTCAAAATCCAAACCTTTGGCTACCATTTGCGTACCTACTAATACATCAATTTGTCTTTGTTCAAATTGTTGTATTAATTGATCGTGTTCATTTTTCCCTTTAACATTATCAAAATCCATCCTGGCTACAATAATCCCAGGTAACGCTTGGTTTAATTTTTCTTCTATTTGTTCAGTGCCAAAGCTTTTTTGTTTGAAACTAGTTTTGCCACATGCTTGGCAGGTATTTAAAATGGGATATGTGGCACCACAATAATGACAGGATAGTAAGTTTTTTTGCTTATGGTAGGTGAGTGTTACATCACAATGTTTGCAATGAGGGATCCATCCACAAGTTTCACAAATTAAATAAGCGGCATAGCCACGTCTATTTTGAAACAGAATTACTTGCTTTTTATCATCGATTGTTTTTTTGATTTCAGCCAATAATGGAGGTGTTAGAATGGCCGATCCCGCAGGTTGTTTTTTCGTATCAATTAACTGTATCGTAGGCAGTTCACCTTTATTAAAACGTTCCGTTAAATGTGTGTAGCCATACTTTTTGATGGATGCGTTATAATAGGTTTCAACGGAGGGAGTGCCTGATCCTAAAATGACTTTAGCATTTAATTGATTTGCATAATAAATGGCAGTATCCCTTGCTTGATACCTTGGTGCAGGGTCTTGTTGTTTATAAGAGCCATCATGTTCCTCGTCAATAATAATTAATGACAGATTTTTATAAGGTAAAAACAAAGCAGATCTTGCACCTAATACAATTTTTATTTCGCCGGATTTAACCTTATTCCAAATTTCCACTCTTTCATTCGGATTGAATTTAGAGTGATAAATCGCGATTTCATTTCCAAAATACTGTTTCAATCGACGTATCATTTGCGCAGTTAATGCAATTTCTGGAAGCATGTATAATGCCTGCTCATTTTGCTTTAGTAACGCATTTATGAGGGCTACATAAATCTGCGTTTTTCCGCTACCGGTTATACCATGGAGCAAGTGAACAGGATGCGTCTGAAGTTGATTTACGATTGAATCAAAAGCTATTTGTTGTTGATCTGATAAGGTATGTAAGGTTTGATTACCCAAAATGGAACTACTAGCAAGCCGGTCAATTTTTCTTTTCTCTGCGATTAAAATTCCTTTATCTATCAAAGCTTTTAACTGCGCATGTGAAGCGCCTGATTTTTCTAGTATTGACTTTTGACTTACATCTCCTTCCGTTTTGTTTAAATGCAAAAAGGAGAGTAATAATGCTAGTTGTTTTGGAGCTCTAGACCACTCATTCAACAATTTCTCTAATTCAAGTTCTGATTTATATAATGAGGCTAAGGATATAAATATTTCTTCTTTAGCTTTATATTTATCGGTTAAATTTTCTTTGACAAAACATATTCCTTTTTGAATCAATTTATTAATAACGGGATAAACCGATTTTTTATCTAATAATTTTTGAACTTCAAGTAAGCTGAGTTCTTTTTTTATTTGTAAGGCTTCGCTGATAATATATTCGGCATCACTTAATTGTTGATTGTCAATTTGATCTATTTCATTAAAAACAAATACAGATTCGCTCGAAATTTTTAAGTGACTTGGAACAGCAGCTTGCATTACCTCACCTTCGGTACACAT
This sequence comes from uncultured Bacteroidota bacterium, assembly GCA_903929425.1. Taxonomy (GTDB): domain Bacteria; phylum Bacteroidota; class Bacteroidia; order Chitinophagales; family Chitinophagaceae; genus Sediminibacterium. The sequence goes on along the minus strand of CAIYUO010000049.1, from coordinate 2,546 downwards.
GTAATATTGTGCCATCCATTCCCATAAGGCAAGTTGATGAGCGTATACAATAGGTGCTTCATCTAATATGGAAAGTATTGGCTTAGGGTTAAATGCTGCGGGTTTTTCCTGGATAATTTTTTTTACAATACCTGCGTAACGTTTATTTGCACCCAACATGACTTCAACACGCATACCAATCATTATTTCATCCCTCATGGAAATGGGAATTTCCCAAGTATAGTTTTTGGGTAGTGCTAAGGGTATGATGATTTCTGCGTACATAGGAGCGTTTACAAAAATAAGCTATGAAATGGAAACTAATTTTTTAAGTTAAGCTTTGGTATAACTAAGGGTAGCTTCTGTATTTTCTTAAACCAGCGTCCATTAAATCATGCACTTCGGTTTTTAATTTTTCAATATCATCCATACTATAATTCGTGACCTGGATGGCATCTAAATACACGACCCGATTAGGACCGGGGTTTAATGAAAATACACTATCAAAATGCATTCTATCCACTGCGTCAATCATTAATATGGGTTGAATGGGTATCTGCATCTCGATGGCTAATTTAAATGCACCATTGTAAAATGCTTTTAGTGGTTTTTGATTCGTCATGCTAAAAGTGCCTTCAGGAAAAATAAATATTGAATTCCGCTTGTACAAAGCTGCTTTTAAATTGCGTAAACTTTTTGCTCGCTTTTCAGGACTACTTCTATCAACCATAATCACCGCAGCTCGATATACCCAGCCAAAAATGGGAATTTTAGAGGATTCAAATTTTCCAAGAGGCCGAATAGGTTGGTGACTTAATTGCACGATAGGCGGGATATCCATATAGGAATTGTGGTTGGCAATAAATATATGTGGTTTTTTAAAATCATGTTTAGCCTCGTATATTTCTTTGTGTCGAATACCTATGAATAAATACCAGGTTTTTGACCAGTATCTGCATACCTTATAAATTCGTTTGCTCAATTTTGCTCTCCCAAAAGGTACAAGTACAATTAAAGCAATAGCTGATAAAATAGTAAGGGCTGCAAAAATGGTTAATGCGTAAATGCAATATATGAGTTGGATTATTTTTTTTAGTGCTTTCATTCAAGCACTAATATAATAAAAAAGGCCCGAATAGAAATTCGGGCCGAACGATTGCTTGCTTGCTATTTATGAACCAGAAAAAATTTATGCCTTTAAAGGATTTCTACCATATTTTTCATCATGTTGTGTAGCATCTAATCCTAATTCTTCCTCTTCCTCAGATACACGCAATGGTAATAATAATGCGATCAATTTGAAAATGATATAGGAAACTGAAAAGCTATAGACTACAACAATTAACATGGCTTTCAACTGAGTAAAGAAAAATGCAGGGTTGCCGTAAAATAAACCATCAGCACCTGCTGGGTTTACATTTTTAGAGGCGAAAACACCCGTTAATAACATACCCACCATACCACCAATACCATGGCAAGGGAAAACGTCTAATGTATCGTCTACTCTTGATAATTTAAAGGCATGACTTAATACATTTGAAATAACTGCTCCAATTACGCCAATAAATATACTTTGAGGGATACCAACAAATCCAGCTGCTGGTGTAATGGCAACTAAGCCTACTACCGCACCTATACAAAACCCTAATACTGATGGCTTTTTGCCTCTCATAACATCAAAGAACATCCATGCTAAACCTGCTGCAGCTGCTGCAGTATTAGTTGTTGCAAATGCGTTAACAGCTAATGAGTTGGCGCCTAAGGCAGAACCTGCGTTGAAACCAAACCAGCCAAACCATAGTAAACCTGTACCAATCAATACATAAGGGATATTTGCTGGAGGAATTTCTTGTTGTTCTAATTTTGCACGTCTTTGCTTTAATACAATCGCACCAGCTAAGGCAGCACATCCTGCACTAATATGAACTACGGTACCACCTGCAAAGTCCAATGCACCCATTTTAAATAGGAATCCGTTTGGATGCCAAGACCAGTGTGCTAATGGCGCGTATATTAAGGTAATAAATAATACAATAAATAAAATATAGGAAGTGAATTTGATACGTTCTGCAACTGCTCCAACGACTAATCCTGGTGTGATAATGGCGAACATTAATTGGAACATTGCAAATAATAACAATGGTATGGTCATTGCAGCGCCACCTTGTAAGGCTGGGGCACCATCAGTTACTCCTTTGAAAAATAAGTGAGTTCCTGGATTGCCAATAAATCCATTAATAGATTCTCCAAAACTTAAACTGTATCCATAAGTAACCCAAATTACGGTAACAATACCAGCTGATACGATACTTTTTATCATTGTCGAAATGATATTCTTACGATGAACCATACCTCCATAAAAAAAAGCAAGACCTGGCGTCATGATAAAAACTAATGCGGTTGCAACTAAAATCCAGGCGATATCAGCTGAACTATAGGTTTCAGCTGTTCCCACAAAACTTGGTAGTTGTGGAACAAATAATGCTGCAATAGCAACAACTAGTAGTAAAATAAACGGGGTGTACTTTTGTACTGTTTGATTTTTCATAGTGTTTGGTTAAGGATTT
>CAIYUO010000048.1 GCA_903929425.1 uncultured Bacteroidota bacterium | reverse complement strand
TTCAATTTTTCTTCTAATTATTTGAACGAAATATCTATTGATAGGGGTGAAATGAAAAAGCACCCTTGCAGCTGTATTTTTTATATTCTTAATTCGCATTGAAAAAATAAACTAATATAAAGCAACACCATGAAAAAAATCTTTTTTATCGCCCTCGTTTTTGCCGGTTTGGCAACATAAGCCCAAGTAACCAACGAACTTACAAATTTGGTAACAACGGCCATTAAAATTTGAGGAATTATTAAGGTTACTAGATAATGGCGTGAATTGGGTGGCCCCAACAACTCCTTCATAAATTGAATGGTAAATTATCGTTTAGAAAATCAGGAAAAAAATAAAAAAATGAACAAATTAAAAATCATCCATCTGCTCACCGGTTTAAATTGTATTATCTTTCTTATCCTATTCAATGCAAACGCAAAAGGACAAACCGTTACAATTGTATCCGACGTAACACAAATTTGTAAAGGTTCAGCTGTTACTTTTACTGCTAGTGCCAGTGCTAGTAATCCAAGATATCAATGGGAAGTAAGCAATAACAACGGCGTCAGTTATACCTCTGTAACGAATCAAACCCAATCAACTTATATTACTGATAAACTTTTAGATAATGCTAAAATAAGAGTCAAAGTAACTTATCGCCTAACGCAACCTCCATTTACAAATACAATTATATATTCTAACATAATAACAGTCCAAGTAAATCAATCAAGCGCAGCTTTGAATATAATAAGCACCGCCACATCGGGCAGTATAAAATTCAATGGATCAAATCAGTTTTTAACATTGTCAAATACGCCCAATTATGGCACAGGTGCTTTTACAATTGATGGTTGGTTTAGATTAAATTCGGCGCCATCAAGTAATGCACCTATAATAGGATCGGAAGCAACTCGTAATCTTTCAGTCTTAATAAATGGTGATTTAACTAAAATTAGTATAGATGTGTATGGTGACCATGCAGATAATTTTACTGTTCCTAAAATTACAACAAGTGCTTGGCACCATTTGGTTGTCGTAAGAAATTCTTCAAACAATGCCACTGTTTTTTTAGATGGTCAAAGAAGTTCTACAGGAGCAATAACAGAAAGTTTTTCTTTTGCTTCAACTGCGAATGCCAATGTTGGGAAATTTCAGGGTAATTATTTTGATGGCTTTTTATCCAATTTAAGGATAGTAACTGGATCTGCTTTGTATGATCCTACACAAACTACGATTACTGTTCCAACTTCACTTACAACTGCAGATGCAAATACTAAATTATTATTGAATGCAGTTAACGCCTCTTCATTGTTAACAGATGGAAGTGGAACACAATCTTCCATAACTAATAATGGTAATGCTACTTGGAGCGGTGGAACACCTTTTCTAATCAATTTAACTTCTAGCAGTAATGCTATTATTTCTAATGAAACTGCTGATGGAGTTTGGAGTACTAGTAATAATTCTATACTTGAAGTTAATTCATCAGGGGTACTAACGCCTATTGCTACTGGAAATGCAACCATAACTTATACTGTTACAAGCAATACTCCTTTTACTTGTGTAAGTACAGAGTCATCTTTATTTTCAGTCCTAATGCCACCATCTACACCGCCGGTAAATGTGGTGAACAATTGCAATGGCACTTCTACTTTATCAACTACAGCATCAGGAACATTGTTATGGAGTACAAATGAATCGACTTCATCAATAATCGTTAGTAACGCAGGAACTTATACCGTAACACAAACAGTAAATGGGATTACGAGTGAATCGGGTTCTGGAGTGGCAGCACCAAAAACAAGTAACACCGGCGATACTACTACTTCAGCTTGCGGAAGTTTTGTATGGTATGGTCAAACGTAT
>CAIYUO010000047.1 GCA_903929425.1 uncultured Bacteroidota bacterium | reverse complement strand
CCGCTTTTACTAACGATGGTATTAGGTAATAAAGAAAATTGATCGGGTATGGCGTGTAAAATAAATTTTCGGGCTATAAAAACCCCTAAAATTGAAGGAGCTCCAAATAATACAATAATTTTCAAATCCAGTAACTTTTGTCTTAAGCGTGAAATGACTCCGGCAATACTGCTCACACCTACGATACATAAGGAGTAGCTGGTAGCTAATAATGGATCAATCGCAAATAGGTACACTAAAACAGGAACCGTTAATATGGAGCCACCGCTACCAATAAGGCCTAATGATATCCCAATTAAAATAGACGCAGCATATCCTAACAATTCCATGAATTCAATTTTTACAAACATCGTATTAATGCTATACAATTTATGTACTATTTGTCACTTAATTTATAAATTTGTATTAAAGTGATTTTTGTCACTTTAATAACTAGTTATATTTACGATCTTGTGTATGAATTTTAAAATATAAAGTATGAAAGTTGAACAAATATATACAGGTTGTCTTGCGCAGGGTGCTTATTATATTATGAGTGAGGGAGAGGTTGCCATTATTGATCCATTGCGAGAGGTAGATACTTATATTCAAAAAGCAAATATAGATAATGCAAAAATAAAATATGTTTTAGAAACACATTTTCATGCTGATTTTGTTTCTGGTCATATAGATTTAGCAAAAAAAACGGATGCAAAAATTGTTTATGGACCCACTGCTGCACCAGCATTTGATTTCTATTCAGCGAAGGATGGTGAAATACTTTCATTAGGTAAAATAAAAATTAAAGTAATTCATACTCCGGGTCATACCATGGAAAGCACTTGTTATTTATTAATGGACGAAACTGGAAAAGAAGTTGCTTTATTTAGTGGAGATACTTTGTTTATTGGTGATGTTGGAAGACCGGATTTAGCTCAAAAAGTAAATGCTGATTTAACGCAAGAAATTTTAGCAGCTCATTTATACAATTCATTACGTCATAAAATAATGCCCTTATCGGATGACATTATTATTTATCCGGCACATGGTGCAGGAAGTGCTTGTGGCAAAAAAATGAGTAAGGAAACGCAGGATACTTTAGGCCATCAAAAGGCTACCAATTATGCCCTAGCACCTGACATGACAAAGGACGAATTTATTGCAGCCGTTTTAGATGGATTGGTTGCGCCTCCTGGATATTTTCCTTTGAATGTGATGATGAATATTCAGGGTTATGATAGAATTGATGATGTACTTGCGAGAGGACAACATGCTTTTACACCTGATGCTTTTGAGGAGGCGGCAAATGAAACAATGGCTTTAATATTAGATACGCGCAATGCACAAGATTTTGCAAAAGGGTTTATTCCCAATTCAATTAACATTGGCATTGACGGAAGTTTTGCACCTTGGGTGGGAGCTATGATCCCTGATATAAAACAAACCATTTTGTTGGTCACCGAAAAGGGACGTGAATTAGAAGTCATTACTAGGCTTGCAAGAGTTGGATATGACTATACAATTGGTTATTTAGAGGGTGGTTTTGAAGCTTGGGAAAAAGCAGGCAAGGAAATAGATCACATTAAATCCATTAATGCTTTAGAACTAGCAGCCGAACAAGCAAAAGATAAAAACATTTTAATATTAGATGTACGAAAAGCATCAGAATACAAAAGTGAACATATTAAGTCAGCTGAAAATGCACCTTTAGACTTTATCAATAATAGCATGGATGCAATTGATAAAAACAATACCTACTTTGTTCATTGCGAAGGTGGTTATCGTTCCATGATTTTCATTTCCATTTTAAAAGCACGTGGGTATAATAATTTGATTGATGTAAAAGGCGGATTTAAGGAAATTAAGGCATCAGGAAAATTTAATACGACTGAAATTAAAATTCCAACAACTTTGTTAATGTAATTTGTCCAAAATTACACTACCCTATTTAGCCACCTTAACATTTAAGGTGGCTTTTTTGTAAATAATGATTAATTTAAGGAAGTAAATCATTCAACATGAAGCATAAAATATTATTAGTTCTTAGCTGTATTATTATTTCTTTT
>CAIYUO010000046.1 GCA_903929425.1 uncultured Bacteroidota bacterium | reverse complement strand
ATCAGGCTTGCCATGCGTTTCAAAAAATGCAGCATCACAAATATCAATAACATCACCTGCAAAAAATGCAGCATCTGTTAATTGATTCATTTTGGCATTTTCTTTGGCATCCTCAATTGCATCTGCCACGAATTCTACACCTATAATTTTTTTGGCTTGCTTACTACAAAAAATACCAATGCTTCCCGTTCCACAATATAAATCATACACTACTTCCTTGCCGGTTAATGCAGCAAACTCACGCGTAACTTGATATAATTTTTCGGCTTGTTTAGAATTGGTTTGAAAAAATGATTTTGGACTTATTTTAAATTCAAAATTTTCTAACATTTCGGTGATATATCCTTTTCCAAAAAATACTTGAGGTACCAAATCCTGCATACTGTCGTTACGCTTAGTATTAATAGTGTATAAAAGCGTTGTAATTTGTGGGAATTGTTTTAAAAGTAAATTTAATAGTGCTTCTCGCTTTTCGGTATCCTCATATCCAAGGATTAAATTCACCATCCACTGTCCACCCGTTGTATTACGTACAAACATATTACGCAACCATCCTTGGTGTTGTTTAATATTGTAAAAGGGCATGTTGTTATCAATCGCAAAATTCACTACCGCCTTGCGCATTAAATTGGTGGGTTCTATTTGCAAATAACAAGTGTCTATTTCTACTACTTTTTCAAAAAAGCCTCTTGCATGAAAACCACCGGCTCCCGGCGATGGAACTAGGTCTGTGCCAGCTGCTTTCATTGCCTTAAACTCCTCAAAGGGTATAAATTTTTCAGTCGCAAATGTGTATTCTACTTTATTTCTATATCCCTCGGTTTGATCAGCACCTAATATGGGTGGAATATTTGGAAGGGCTATTTTTGCAATCCTTGTTAAATTATCAACAACCTGTTGATGTTTATATTTTAATTGTTGTTCATAAGGGAGCATTTGCCATTGACACCCACCGCATACACCAAAGTGTTTACAAAAGGGCTGCACCCTCATTGCCGAATAACTGTGAAAATATTTTGCAAAACCCTCTGCCCAGTCAGTTTTATTTTTTTGTAATTGAATATCAACCACATCACCAGGCACCGCACCTTCTACAAAAACAACTTTTCCGTCAACCCTTGCCAAGGATTTACCTTCAGCAGCATAATCCTCAATCAGGATTTTTTCCAATACAGGCTTTTGTTTGATTTTTCTCACAGCAACAAAGGTACTCAACAAGGGGTATATTCAAAGTAAATAAAGCTAAATTTTAACTTGTCTAATTAATTTATATTTTTACAAAATGAAAAACATTTTGATTTCAACCTTACTGTTTCCTTTGTTTTTAATGGCCCAAACAAAAAAGCCAGTTTCAACTACCTCAACTACGAATCAGGGGCATGCCATTCAAATTAGTCTTAAACCGTATCAAAATACAAAAATATACCTAGGATCATACTATGGTAATAATAAAGTATTTGCCGACTCTTGTATCTTAAATCAAAAAGGAGAAGGTGTCTTTAAATCAAAGACAAAACTCACGCCTGGAATTTATTTTATCGTATCTCCCAAAATGAGCATTTTATTTGATTTATTGGTTGACGATAAACAAACATTCTCAATTTCAGCAGATACCTTGAATTTAAAAAGTATAAAAATAATGGGCTCTAAGGATAACGAACTATTTCAAAGTTATTCAAAAATTATAAACGACTTATTTATTGAGTTGAATGACATTGAACAAAAATTCAAAACTTCAACAACAGCTGTTGATTCAGCTAAATATAAAGAAGCTTATACCATTAAGGACAAAGAAATAAAGCAAAAAAGAAAATCCTTTACGGATGCTAATCCAAATTCATTGATGCGTTTTTTATTACAAACCATGGATGTTCCCGAAATACCAAACATTCCTATAGTCAATGGAAAAGCAGACTCCTCATATCCTTTTAGGTATGTTAAAAGTCACTATTGGGATAACATCGTGTTTAATGATAACAGACTATTAAGGACTCCATTTTTTGAAAAAAAATTAGATGACTATTTTAAAAATTATGTTTCCCGTGAACCCGATTCCATTATTGACGAGGTACATTACATGCTAACAGTTGCTAAAACTGGAAAAGAAATTTATCCTTTTTTACTTTTTAAATTCACCAATAAATACATTAGTCCTGAGTTTATGGGTCAGGACAAAGTATTCTTGCATATTTATCAAAACTTTTTTGCAAAAGGTGACACCCTACTTTTAAATGAAGAATCAAAAAAATCACTACGTGAACGTGCTTATAGTTTAATGGCTAATCAACTGGGATTGCCCGCACCCATGTTAGCTTTAAATGATTTAGAAGATAAAAGATTTGAATTGCATAATATTAAAGCCCCCTTTACTTTTATAGCATTTTGGGATCCTGTTTGTAGTCATTGTAAGGTTGAAATTCCAAGATTGGATTCCATGTACAAAGCCAGTTGGAAAAATTTAAATATTAAGGTAATTGCGGTGAATACGAATTTCAAAGAAATGGATGCTTGGAAAAAATTTATAAAGGAACTACAATTAACAGAGTGGATAAATGGATATCAAAGCGAGGAAGATTTTAATAATGAAATTAAAGAAGGCCGTCCAACGACCATTCGTCAATTGTATGATGTTTTCAAAACACCCACTTTTTATTTATTAGATAAGGATAAAAAAATAGTTGCTAAAAATTTAACAATTGAACAGTTTAATGATTTTATACAATCAACTATAAAAAAATAATTAGCTTTTTACGAGTAATTAAAAAAGGAGTCTGTACAGACTCCTTTTTTAATATTTGGAATAATAATTTTTTAAAATACCGCCGCTACCACATCCTTCACCACCTTAGGCTTACCTAATGTATAATAATGCAAAACCGGCACACCAGCTGCTTTTAGTTCCTTACTTTGTTGTATTAACCACTCAGTTCCAACTTGCTCACATGCTTCGTCGGTGGTTGCTGCCATCATCGCGTTTCTTAAATCCGAAGGTATGTCAACATAAAAAATATTAGGTAAAACAGTTAGCTGTTTTTTATTGGTAATGGGTTTTAACCCTGGTATGATAGGCACTGTAATCCCAATGCTTCGGCAAGCGTCAACATATTCAAAATATTTTTTGTTATCAAAAAACATTTGGGTCATTATATATTGAGCTCCTGCGTCCACTTTATCTTTTGCGCGTTGTAAATCAAATTCCATACTTGGTGCTTCAAAATGTTTTTCAGGATAGCCTGATACACCCATGCAAAAATTAGTCTTACTACCGTTTACAATTTCTTTATCTAAATATTCACCATTATTCAATCCAACCACTTGTTTTAATAAATCAATAGCTTGTTGGTTACCATTGGGTTCTGGTACAAAAGTTTTTTGTCCTTTCTCCGCATCTCCTCTTAATACCAATACATTATCAATACCTAAAAATTGTAAATCAATTAAAGCATCTTCAGTTTCTCTTTTTGAAAATCCTCCGCAAATAATATGGGGAACTGCGTCCACATTATAGTGGTTCATAATGGCAGCACAAATTCCAACAGTTCCTGGTCGTTTACGAACATCAACCTTTTCGGATATACCGGCTTCGTTTTGACGAATAATGGTTTCACTTCGATGATAGGTAACATTAATCCAGGAAGGCTTAAATTCCATTAAGGGGTCCAAATGCTCATATATATATGAAATGGTGCGGCCTTTTAATGGAGGCAATACCTCAAATGATACCAATGTGTCTTTTGCTTTCGCTAAATGTTCCGTTACCTGCATAAACTTATTTTTCTCTTAACCAAATTAGATAGTTTGCAAAAATAGTTAATAATAATACGTGATACGCGTAAAAGCCATATTTACCCTTATTTTTGTACAAATAATTACTGTGATACTTACGATTCATACCGATAAACTCATTAAACAATACAAAAATCGCCGTGTGGTTGACAATGTCAGCATTTCAGTGAAACAAGGTGAAATTGTTGGGCTATTGGGACCTAATGGTGCAGGTAAAACAACTACTTTTTACATGGTTGTAGGTTTGATCGCACCTGATGAAGGGAGGGTTTTTTTAAATGACGAGGATATTACTAAACTACCTATGTACAAAAGGGCACAAATGGGTTTAGGTTATTTACCACAGGAAGCAAGTGTGTTCAGAAAATTGTCGGTAGAAGATAATATCATGGCCATTTTAGAAATGACAAAATTAACGAAGGGTGAGCGTGAGCATAAATTAGCTTCTCTTTTAGATGAATTTAATTTACATCATGTTAGACATAATAATGGTGATAGCTTGAGTGGAGGAGAACGAAGAAGAACTGAAATTGCACGTGCATTAGCAGTAGATCCTAAATTTATTTTATTAGACGAACCCTTTGCTGGCGTGGATCCTATCGCAGTTGAAGATATTCAATCGGTTGTTGCACGATTAAAATTAAAGGACATTGGTATTTTAATTACCGATCATAACGTTAACGAAACATTGTCTATTTGTGACCATGCCTATTTATTGATTGAAGGAAAAATATTTAAATATGGCACAGCCGAAGAATTGGCAAATGATGAACAAGTAAGACGTTTATATTTGGGTACTAATTTTGAATTAAAGCGCAAGGATTGGATTATTGAAATGGGACAAAAAAGTTAATTTATTTAAGGGTATAGCGTATATTGTGATACGCCTATGAAGATTTTTAGCCCTGCATTATCAAGACTCGCACGACTTCGCTATTGGCGAATTGAACACTGGCTAACTTCACCAGAGGCGGCACAACGCGAAGTACTTCAAGATTTAATTACGCACGGACAATACACTCAGTTTGGACGTAAATACCAATTTGCAGATACTTTCAATATCAGAAAATTTAAAGAGACGGTTCCTATTCATGAATATGAGGACCTTAAACCCTATATCGATCAAATCATGGCTGGTGAGGAATCGGTTTTATGGAATACCCCTGTTGAATGGTTTGCAAAAAGTAGCGGAACAACCAACGATAAAAGTAAGTTTATTCCTATCACCAAGGAAAGTATTGAGGACAATCACTTTCAAGGCGCTAAGGACGTTTTGACAATATATTATAATGCTTTACCTGATAGTGATTTGTTAACCGGAAAAGGATTAGTCATTGGAGGAAGCCATCAAGTACATCCCATTAAAGATGATATCCAGTATGGCGATTTAAGTGCAGTGTTATTACAGAACTCTCCTTTTTGGGCTAATTTGATTCGAACACCTGAACTATCCATTGCACTCATGGATGAGTGGGAGGAAAAAATTGAAAGTCTTGCACAAAGTACAATCAATGAAGACGTAAGTTCCATTGCGGGTGTACCCACTTGGACAATGGTTTTATTAAAAAGAATTTTAGAAATTTCAGGTAAAAAAAATATTAAAGAAGTTTGGCCCAACTTTGAATTATACATTCATGGAGGCGTTTCGTTTACACCCTATAAAGAACAGTTTAAAAAAATCATTGGACCCAATTGTAATTATATAGAAATATACAATGCAAGTGAAGGATTTTTCGCTGCACAGGATCGTATCAATGAAGAAGGCATGTTGTTGTTTTTAAATCATGGGATTTTTTATGAGTTCATGCCAACTGATGAATATGGAAAACCAATTCCAAAAACAATTGGATTAAATAAAGTGGAATTAGGGAAAAACTATGCTATTGTCATAAGTACCAATGGTGGTTTATGGCGTTACTTAGTAGGTGACACTATTCAATTTACAAGTCTTGCACCATTTAGAATTAAAGTATCGGGTAGATTAAAACAATATATGAATGCTTTTGGAGAAGAAGTAATTGCCGATAACACGGATCAAGCTTTAAGCAAAACCTGTGTTGAGTTTGGCGTTAATTTAAAAGAATATACGGCGGCTCCAATTTATATGTCAGACAAAGGTGCTGGAGCTCATGAGTGGCTCATTGAGTTTGATGAAAATCCAAAGGACATGAATGCCTTTACTACTTCATTAGATAAAAACTTACAAGCACTCAATAGTGACTATGAAGCAAAGCGACATAAAAATATTGCATTAGACATGCCGGTAATTACTGCTGTAAAAAAAGGATGCTTTCATGAATGGTTAAAACAAAAAGGGAAATTAGGTGGACAACATAAAGTACCAAGACTATCCAATGAAAGAAATTATGTAGAAGCCATTAAAAGTATTCATCAAGCGATGAATTAATTTATCTTTGTAAAAATAAAATAATAATGCTATGAAATTATTAGCAGGAAAAGTAGCTATCGTAACTGGAGCAGCTCGAGGAATTGGAGCAGCTATTGCTTTAAAATTAGCAGATCAAGGAGCACATATTGCATTTACTTATGTAAGTGATAGTAGTGCTGAAAAAGCAAACAGCTTGGTTGCTGAAATTGAAAAGTTGCGTGTAAAAGCAAAAGCATACAAAGCAAATGCGGGTGACTTTGCAGCTTGTGAAACTTTCGTAAATGATGTGGTTGCCACTTTTGGTACGGTAGATATTTGCGTAAACAACGCTGGTATTTCAAAAGACAATTTGTTATTACGTATGACGCCAGAACAATGGGACGATGTGATGGAAACAAACTTGAAAAGTGTGTTTAATATGACCAAGCAAGTAATTCGTCCAATGATGAAAGCAAGAAGTGGAAGTATTATTAATATGAGCTCTATTATTGGTATTCGTGGCAACGCTGGTCAAAGTAGTTATGCTGCAAGTAAAGCGGGTATCATCGGTTTTACAAAATCTATTGCAGCTGAAATAGGTAGTAGAAATATTCGTTGCAACGCCATAGCCCCAGGATTTATTGAAACCGATATGACACATTATTTAAATGAAGGGGAAGCGGGTAAAGCATTTTTAGATAAAATACCATTAGGACGTTTCGGAAAAGCCGAAGAAATTGCGAATACCACTTTATTTTTAGCAAGCGATTTAAGTAGTTATATCACTGGACAAGTAATTAGTGCTTGCGGTGGATTAAATATTTAAATTCTTGCGTCAATTGCAGTTTTCAAATCAGCATAAATGCTTTCAACAGTACCTTCTCCTTTAACTGAAATCACTTTGTTAAATTGAGCATAGTAAGTAGCAACTGCAGTTGTTTTATCATGATACTCTTGAATTCTAGCTCTTATAATTGTTTCATTGGTGTCATCACTACGTCCCGATGTAGCACCTCTTCCTAATAATCTTTTTACCAACTCTTCTTCTGATACTTCTAATGCAAGTACTACATTAATCTCCGTGCCTTTTTGTTGTAACAATGCATCCAATGCAATACACTGAGCAGTGGTGCGTGGAAATCCATCAAACAAAAAACCTTTTGCTTCGGGATGTGCATTCATAAAATTATCAACCATACCAATTACTACTTCGTCAGGAACCAACTGCCCTGCATCCATAAAAGTTTTGGCCTTTAATCCTAAGGGTGTTGAATTGGTAATTTCTGATCTTAATAAATTACCCGTTGATAAATGCTGTAAGCCATTGGCAGCAATAATATTTTCGCTTTGGGTTCCTTTGCCGCTTCCTGGAGGGCCAAATAAGATTAAATTAAACATAGTGAGGAGTTGGATTCAAAGATACTGAACTCACTTAAATTTATATAGAAACAAGTAAACAAAATCTGAACAATTATACTGAATACTTGTTAGTATTTTTGTACTACAACAATGTTTATGATAAAACTACTTTGTTTAATGACCCTAATCAGTTTTTCGGCATGTGCTCAAAGTCCGACAAAACAAAAAACAAACACCACTATGGAAAAGAACAACCCATACTATAACCCCAACAGAAAAGAGGCAGTTGTTATATCGGAAGATGTTTGGAAAAACATTTTAAGTCCCGAAGTTTATCAAATTGCAAGACAAAAGGGAACTGAAAGGCCATTTACCAGCGAATTTGAAAACAGTAAAGAAGTGGGCACTTTTCATTGTGTTGCATGTGGTAATGCCTTATTCAAAAGCACGGCTAAATTTGAAAGTGGTTGTGGGTGGCCAAGTTTTTTTGAGCCAATAACAAAAGACGCAATTATTTACCTTCCCGATAATTCACATGGAATGAAGCGCACCGAAGTAGAGTGTGGGAAGTGCAAAGCACATTTGGGCCACGTTTTTGAAGACGGGCCACCTCCTACTGGATTAAGATATTGCATTAACGGTGTTATACTTACGATTGAAAAGTGAAAAGGTAGTGTTTAAATATATTCATTAATTTAGTGGGCAATGGAACAAAAGTCGGTTTGTATTGCTCCGCTTGATTGGGGACTAGGACATGCAACAAGGTGCATTACCTTAATTCGTGCACTCGAATCCCTGAATTACAAAATTTACATTGCCGCCGAGGGTAAGCACGAAGCAATTTTAAAAGAAGCCTTTCCCAATGCGACCTTTTTAAAATTAAGGGGTTATCGAATTTGGTATACAAAACAAAAGGTTTTATTAATTCCGGGTATCATTTTACAAATACCAAAAATTATCAGTGCCATCTTTCATGAATTTAAATGGTTAAAAAAAGCGGCAAATAAATATCAGTTTGACTTAGTTATATCAGATAATAGATTTGGATTTTATCATCAAAAAACTAAAAGTGTTTTTATTACGCACCAACTTGAATTACAAACACCCTTTAGATGGAGTACGCGCTTAAATCAAATTATTACCTACGCATTAATTAAAAACTATTCGGCTTGTTGGGTAGCCGACATGCAGCCCCCTCACAACCTTTCGGGCGTGTTAGCAAATCCAAAACATAAACCTTCCATTCCAATTTGGTATATGAATTGTTTGTCCCGTTTGCATGCAGATCAATTAAAAAGTGAGGAGGAAGAAAAATTAGAAACAAATGAATTTTTAGGAATTGTATCGGGACCAGAACCACAAAGAACCTTACTAGAAAATATTTTTTGGCAGCAGGGAAATGACATAGGCGCTCCATTTGTAGTAGTTGCGGGCCTTCCCGACAATACAACGTATCATAAAAAAAGTGAATCGGGTATTTTATATGGACATTTAAACGGAAAAGATTTGGCGACAGAAATTAAGCATGCAAAATATATTATTTGTAGAGGTGGTTATACAACACTAATGGAATTAATTCCTTTTTATAAGAAATTAATTTTAGTACCCACACCTGGACAAACTGAACAAGCATATTTAGCACAATATTGGCAAGAAAAAAAATGGGCCATTACCTTTTCACAAAATGAATTTAAGGTACAAACGGCTATTGAAAAAGCAAGTCAGTTTGACTATCAGTCACCACCCTTTATTGAATTTAGCACGATTGCCTTAGCGCGTGAATTAAAGCAATTATCTTTATAATATGGCTGTACAAAAAAATAATATTGTAGACTTTATTAATAGCGAACCTAACTATTTATTATTGGATGTAAGAAGTCCGGCCGAATTTGAACACGCGCATATTCCTGGAGCACATTCTCTTCCTTTATTTGACAACGAACAAAGAGCCATTGTAGGTACTACCTATAAAAAACAAAGCAGGGAAGATGCCATTAAAATAGCATTACCCTTTTTTGGAAGCAAAATGAAAGAAATGGTGGAGCGGGTTGAAAAACTAAGTAAGGAATATGAAAAAATACATGCTACTAAACCGTTAATTTTTGTGCACTGTTGGAGAGGTGGCATGCGCAGCGCAGCGGTAGCTTGGTTATTAGACTTATATGGTTTTAAAGTATTTCAATTACAAGGGGGATACAAAGCATATCGTAATTGGGCTATTGAACAATTTACAAAAACCTATCCCTTAAAGGTATTAGGAGGATATACGGGTTCGGGAAAAACCGAAACCTTGCATGCTATGGCAGAAAAAGGAAAAGCATTTATTGATTTAGAGGGTATTGCAAAACACAAGGGTTCATCCTTTGGTGCACTCGGACAGGGCTTGCAACCGAGTCAAGAAATGTTTGAAAATTTATTAGCAAATGCATTGTATCAAGAAAATAAAAAGGGTTTGCCTATTTGGTTGGAAGACGAAAGTCAACGAATAGGAACGGTAATGATTCCGGGTATTTTTTTTAAACAAATAAGGGCAAGTACCTGTTATTTTTTAAATATTCCTTTCGAAAGCAGGTTAAATTTTATTGTAAATAATTATGGCGCTTTTGACGCAACTTTATTAATTGACGCAACCAAAAGAATTGAAAAAAGATTAGGAGGATTAGAAACTAAAAATGCCATTCAATATTTAAAGGAGGGGGAAACAAAAGAAGCATTTGAAATTTTATTAAAATATTATGATAAATGGTATGATAAAAATTTAAAGCCAAGTGCAGAGCCCACACTGAATTTAATTAATATTGATGCTGATGCTGTAAATGCGCATGTTAATGCCAACATATTTATGGGCTTGATTATATAACTTTATTGTATGCAAAAAATATTAGCTTGGTGGATTTTTACCGTTAGAGGGTGGAAAGTTGAGGGCAGTTTTCCCTATGAATTAAAAAAGTCAATTGTGGTGGTTGCACCTCACACCCATTTTGTAGATTTTTTCATTGGTCTAGCTATTAGAAAAAAAGTCCATATGGAATTTGTTCATTTTTTGGGTAAAAAAGAGCTTTTTTGGGGTATTTTCGGGGTTATTTTGAGAAAATTGGGTGGTTTTCCCATTGAAAGAGGTAAAAACCTAAATCAAGTTGACGAGGTTGTAAAACTATATAATGAGCGAAGTAGCTTTCATATTGCCATTTCGCCCGAGGGTACCAGAAAAAAAGTGAATAGATTAAAATCGGGTTTTTATCATATTTCTAAAAATGCAAATGTTCCTATTATTTTAGTTGGATTAGACTTTGGCAATAAGAAAGTGATATTTGGCTCCCCTTTTTATACTACCGATAATGAGGTATTAGATAAGCAAAAAATTGTACGATTTTTTAAAGGGATCGCTGGATATATTCCCAATAACAGTATTACTGAAGACATTGAAGGTTAAAATCGTATTAAATTTCAAATATTTGTTTTGAAAGGCTGTTTGATATTAGTATTTTTGTATAAGCCATATGGATGGCAATTTTATTAAAATAAAAAAAATAGTATGAAAAGTAAAATTTTTTTAGCGCTTGCGATTTTAAGTATTGGAGCCTATTCTTGCGTGAGTCCAAAAAAATTGCAAGAAAGCGAATCAAAAGTTGCACAATTAAATGGTGCATATGCTGAATTGCAAACAAAATTACGCGAAACTGAAGATGCCTTAAACAAAAGCAAATCAGATGCTGAAAAAGCTAATGACAAAACAAAATCTGCACAGTCATCAATTGATGATTTGAATAAGCAAATTGATTTCTTAAAAGCAAATAACAATGTTGTTTTAAGTCAATTAAAAGACATGTCAGTAGTATCTGGTTCACAAGCAGAAAGCATTAAAAAATCTTTAGACAATATTGGTGCTAAGGATTTATACATTCAAGGTTTACAAAGCTCAATGGCTCGTAAAGATTCAATCAACATGAACTTGGTGATGAATTTGAAAGGTGCAATTGGTGACTTAAGTGATAGTGATATTGATGTAAAAGTGGATAAGGGTGTAGTTTATGTTGACATTTCTGATAAATTATTATTCAAAAGCGGAAGCTTTACTGTAACTGATAAGGCTAAAGTGGTATTAGGAAAAGTTGCTAAAGTTTTAGCTGCTCAGCCAGATATTGAATTTATGGTTGAAGGTCATACAGATACTAAACAATTATCAGGAAATAATGCATTATTAGAAGACAACTGGGATTTATCTGTTAAGCGTGCAACTACCATTGTTCGTGTGTTACAAGAAACTTATGGTTTAGATCCTAAGCGCATGACTGCTGCAGGAAGATCTGAATACATTCCTTTAGCAAGTAATGATACTGAAGAAAGTAGAGCAAAAAACAGACGTACAAGAATTGTGATTTTACCTCAATTAGATCAGTTCTTCAAATTATTAGAGAAAAAGTAGTTCTTATATCTTTTTATTAAAAGCCCTTCCATTGGAGGGCTTTTTTTATGCTATCTTCGCCCAATGCAACAAGCGTATTTAAACGGACTTAACGAACCACAAAAAGAAGCGGTGATACACATGAATGGACCGCTCATGATTATAGCTGGAGCAGGCAGTGGTAAAACAAAAGTATTAACATCGCGAATTGCTCATTTAATGTTCAGCGGGGTTGACTCTTTTAATATTTTAGCATTAACTTTTACGAATAAAGCTGCTGCTGAAATGAAGGAGCGAGTTGAAAAAGCGCTTGGTAATACAGAAGCTAGAAATTTATATATAGGAACCTTCCATAGTGTGTTTGCTCGTATATTAAGAGCTGAGGCTGCCAAGTTGGGCTATCCTCAAAGCTTTACCATTTATGATTCAGATGATTCTAAGTCCGTTTTAAAACAAGTTATTAATGACATGGGGTTAGATGATAAATTATATAAACCCAATATTGTTTTAAACAGAATATCAAGTGCAAAAAATGCTTTAGTAGGGCCTGCTGAATATGCAATGGATAATTTTTTAAAGCAGGAAGATGCAAGATCAAATCGTCCTCAAATAGCAGAAATTTATGCAAGCTATGTTGCCCGCTGTTTTAAAAGCGGCGCCATGGATTTTGATGATTTACTATTTAAAATGCACGAATTATTGCGTGACTTTCCTGAAGTATTGCATAAATACCAACACAAGTTTAAATATATATTAATTGATGAGTACCAGGATACCAATCCAGTACAATATCAAATTGCAAAATTATTAGCCGCTGTACATGAAAATTTATGTGTAGTAGGTGATGATGCACAAAGCATTTATAGTTTTAGAGGCGCAACCATTGAAAATATATTACAGTTTCAAAAAGACTATGATGACGTAAAGTTGGTTAAGCTTGAGCAAAATTATCGAAGCAGTAAATCCATTATTGAAGTTGCCAATTATGTAATTAAAAACAATAAAGGACAAATTCCAAAAGAGTTGTGGACCGATAATGATGAGGGAGATAAAATTAAGTTGGTGCGCACCATGACCGACAATGAAGAAGGTAAATTTGTTGCGGATGCGATTCAAGAAAATAAATTAAGAAATCATTTTTATAATAAAGATTTTGCCATTTTATATCGTACCAACGCGCAATCAAGGTCCTTTGAGGAAAGCTTGAGAAGAATGGGAATTGCTTATAAGATATATGGTGGCCTTAGCTTTTATCAAAGAAAAGAGGTAAAAGATTTTATTGCTTACTTAAGATTGATTGCAAATACAAAAGACGAAGAAGCATTAAAAAGAATCATTAATTATCCGGTGCGCGGCATTGGAAAAACAACCGTTGAAAAATGTTTAGTAATCGCTGGTGAGCAAAATATTACTTTTTTTGAGGTATTAGAAAAAGCAAAGGGTTTTGGATTTAAAGCGGGTACATTGACTGCTATTGAGGAGTTTGTTACGATGATTAAATATTTTCAAAATCAATTAACAAAACACAATGCTTCCGATGTTGCTGTTCAAGTTGGAAAACACACGAATATTGTTAAAGAATTATTTAATGATAAAAGTACCGAAGGATTGGCACGTTATGAAAACGTACAAGAATTATTAAATTCCATTAAAGAGTGGACCGAAAGTCCAAGTAATGAGGATGGGGAATTGGGCGATAAAAGTTTAGGTTCTTATTTGCAACAAATTACTTTGATCACTGACGCAGATAATGACAACAACAATGAGGACACTGTAAAATTAATGACGGTGCATGCGGCTAAGGGGCTGGAATTTGATTGTGTTTTTGTTGTAGGATTAGAAGAAACTTTATTTCCAAGTGGAATGAGTATTAATACAAGAGAGGAATTAGAGGAAGAAAGACGTTTATTTTATGTAGCAGTAACAAGAGCCAAAAAACATTTATGGTTAAGTTATGCTAATTCTAGATATCGATTCGGGCAATTAGTGCAAAACGACCCAAGTAGATTTATTGATGAAATGCCGGAGGAAAAAATAGATAAATCAAGTGCAGGTGGTGGAGCGCGCAATCAAAGTGCGGGATGGGGAACAGCTTATGATCGAATGCATGGGGGAAACAATAAAGGTTGGCAAGAGCAAAAACCTAAAACAGATAGTAAACCAAGCTATATGCCGGTAGTGCCGCCTAGTACTTTAAACAAAAACCACATTCCGTCGGTTAATTTTATAGCAGCCGACCCCTCTCAATTGGAGGCTGGAATGAAAGTTGAACATCAAAATTTGGATTTGGGGTTATCAAAGAAATTGAAGGATCTGCACACAATCCTATAGCCTTAATTCTTTTTGACAAAAATGGCGAAAAGAAAATTATGTTGAACTACGCCAAACTGAGTATTATTCCATAATTGGAATGATAACAACTAAAAAAGCTTTTCGATATCGGAAAAATAAAGCCAAGTTAGCTTCCGCTTGACCGATGGCCTAAATTTTTGATTATTTTTGTAATCAAGAATAAAAATATTTTTATGATTACTACAGGAAACGCTATTGTTAGCATCTATACTGAAATGACTCCAAATCCAGAAACCATGAAGTTTGTTGCTAACAAACTATTATATCCTGGAAAAAGCATTGATATTGCCGATGAAAGCATTGCGGGTCCTTCGCCTTTAGCTAAGGAATTATTTAGCTTTCCTTTTATAAAAAGTGTATTTATAGCCAGCAATTTTATTACAATAACAAAAAGTGCAGATACAGACGATTGGCAGGATGTTATACCTACTATCAAAACCTTTTTGAAAGAATATTTAGAAAACGGTGGAGTTGTAGTAAATGAAGAAGAGGTTGCAAAAATTAAACAAGAAGCTACTAATACTGTTCACGCAGATGATGATGATGTTGTAAAGCGTGTGAAAGAATTATTAGAAAATTATGTAAAGCCTGCAGTTGAAATGGACGGCGGTGCTATTCAATTTAAAAGTTATAACGACGGTATTGTAAACTTAATGTTACAAGGATCATGTAGTGGCTGCCCTTCCAGTATGGTTACTTTAAAGGCGGGTATTGAAGGTATGATGAAACGCATGATTCCAGAAGTAAAGGAAGTAGTAGCAGAAGCCGAATAGCATTTATCTTAAAAGGTTACCCCAAATTGTAATCCCATTCCAATTGAAGCAGGTGCATTATTACCAAATCTAGCTGGTATAGGTACCGATACCCAATAGCTATTTGATTTAGTTTTATAAAATACTTTATTAAATATTATATTTCCTCCATAACGACCTCCTGTTTCAAAAGCCATTCTAGTTAGAAAATTAAAACCATTCGGGTATCTAAATATTAAACCTGGTTGTATTACTAAATTATAAGTTTTGGTGATTCCATTTGCTGATTTTAAAAATGGAATGATTTCAATACTATAAGCTAAATGATCTGATTTTAACAAATTAATACCTACCGGAAAGCCAACAGTATAACTATGATCAAAATTATAAACAGGTGCATTTGACGAAAGTGTTACAATAGGATGAACAACACTAAAATAGGCTGCAACTTTTGGATACACATTTACACTTGGAACGTTAGTTTGGGAAAATAACTGGATTTGTATTAAAATAAATGTAAAAAGTACTAGAAATTTTATTTTCATATTTGAATTTAGACATTGAATATAAATAAGTTTTGGAAAACAAGATTACCAATTTTAATTATCAAATTGTTAGCAAATAAAAGGGGGCCTTTAATTTACAATCCACTTTTTAACAATTACAATTTCGCGTACAATGTCCTTAACTTTTCGCGTGTCATAATCTTCTCCCAATCTTTTCCCAAAGCATTTTCCCATAAAGGTTTCATACCTAATGAAACATCAATCATGGAGTCAAATTGCGCTTCGGTTAAATTTGCACAAATGCCAGTTGGTATTTCTATATTATTTTTAGCTACCATATATTTAAACTCTTTCACACCTGCTGGATAATACTCTTCTAAATGATTCATTACAATACAGTTTCCAATACCGTGTTTGGTACCCAATAAAAAGCTTAGGCCATAGCTCACCGCATGGGCAACACCTACTTGACTATAAGCAATACTCATACCACCGGCGTAAGATGCCATCATTAATTGATCATCACACTCATCATCCCATTTGTCTTTTTCTACAAATACTTTACGACATAGTTCCAATGCCTTTTCGCCATAACTTTTACTGAACTCATTTAAAAATGTACCTTCTAAACTTTCAATACAGTGTATATAACAATCCATGCCTGTGTAAAAACGCTGATTCGCTGGAGCGTCTTTGGTTAATTCGGGATCTAACACAATTTGATCAAATGGAGTAAAGTCGGAATTCATACCCAATTTACGAACCGGTCCTGTTAATACTGTGGTGCGACTTACCTCGGCACCGGTACCACTTAAAGTAGGGATACCCACTTTGTATACACCTGCTTGTTTTACTAAATCCCATCCTTGATAATCAGCTGATGATCCCGGATTGGTCATCATTAATGAAACGGCTTTCGCAAGGTCCATTGCAGAACCACCCCCTATTCCAATCACACCGCTTATTTCGCCAAATTCTGATTTTAGTTCTGCAGCCAATGCATCTACTTGCTTGGTTTTTGGCTCATGTGTAACATCTACATATACAATTTTATCTTTTCCTCTTAAGGGTATACGAGATGCTAATGGTTTCCCAACAAAAAAATGATCCAAGAAAAATATCATGGGGAAATCACCTTTTCGTCGAGGGGCTAATATTTCATCTAATTGATTAAATGCGCCGCGACCATATACCACATAGTCGACCATTTTAAAGTTGCGAAACTGCATACTCATTATTTTATTGAACTAATTTTTTTTGTAATTCCTCCAAAGATACGCCTTTTGTTTCAGGCACTTTTACCAATATCCAAACTAATTGTAAACCCATCATGATTGCAAAGAATACAAAAATAGGCCAAGGATTATCTTTAAAAATTCCATTTTCACTATCTAAAAATACGGGTGTTATTAATGTTATTAGCGCAGCAAATATCCAGTGTATGCTGGCTCCAAAAGCTTGACCCTTCGCGCGTATTTGAGTTGGAAATATTTCGGAAATTAATACCCATATTACTGCACCCTGACCAATAGCATGTGAAGCGATGAATAATAATAAAAAGCTTAACATAAACTCAGGAGCACTGTGTGCAACAAAGCCATAAGCCACCATGGATAAACTTATTATATAACCAAAGGAGCCAATGATTAATAATGTTTTACGTCCAATACGGTCAATTAACCACAATCCTACAAAAGTAAATACCAGGTTCATCATACCCAAAGAAATGGAACTTAATAATGAATTGTTTTTTGCAAAACCCGCTTCCTCTAAAATTCTAGGAGCATAATATAATAAAAAATTAATACCAGATGCTTGATTGAAAAAAGCAACAAAAAATGCCAAGGAAATTATTTTTGTATGATGCTTCGTAAAAAGCTTTGCGACGCCAAATGATTTTTCTTGTGCGTTGGAAACATTTATTTCTTGAATGGTTTCATCAATATTCTCAACACCCACTATCGCCAATGTTTTTCGAGCAGCAGCTTCGTCATTTTTAACGGACAATAACCACCTAGGACTTTCGGGTAATCCAAGTGTCATTAAAGTGTATATCACAGAAGGTATCAACAACACCGCTAACATAAAACGCCAATCATTTTCACCACCAAAACCAGCTAAAAAATAATTGGATAAATAAGCCACTAAAATACCGAACACAATATTAAATTGGTACATGCCTACCAATTTACCACGATTATTTTTATTGGATATTTCTGAAATATAAGTTGGAGCCGCAACCGACGAAACACCTATCGCAATACCGCCTATTAAACGGAAGAATGAAAAGGTATAAGGATCTTGTGCTAACGCAGATCCAATAGCAGAGGCTATAAACATAACACCCAACCATATTAATACTTTTTTGCGGCCATATTTTTCAGTAGGTGCCCCCGCAAAAACAGAACCAATTACTGTTCCCCACAATGCCATGGACATGATAAAAAAGCCGTGAAACCAAGGTGTAGTATGCCATAAAATTTGAATAGGCTTATCCGCTCCCGAAATCACCACCATGTCAAAACCAAAAATAAATCCCGCTAAGGCAGCGACAACAGTAGATTGAAACAATTTTCCTTTATTCATTTTATTTATTTTACTTGTTGTTTTTGTTTGAGATTTTTAAAATAGACATATTATTTGTTGTAAATAATTATAAAAGTTTTGCAGCTTTTATTAAATCCTCGGGGGTGTCAATTTCAATTCCCATATATTCTGTAACTATCATACGAATTGATACGCCGTTTTCTAAATAACGTAAACATTCTATTTTTTCTGCAGCCTCTAAGGGTGACATAGGCCAATTGGTAAAATCAATAAGGGCTTGTTTTTTAAATGCATACACACCAATATGTTCATAGTATTTTGATGCGACATCCTTGTCTCTTGGATAAGGAATAACACTGCGTGAAAAAAACAATGCATTGCTATTTTTATCGATTGCCACTTTCACATAATTGGGATCTGCAATTAATTCAGAATTAGTCAACACCTGCATTAAGGAAGAAACTTTCACAGTGCTGTCAGTAAAAACTTCAATCACTTTTTGCAGCGGTTCTTTTTTTACAAAGGGTTCATCGCCTTGCACATTCACCACAATATCAATATCTAAATCAACAATCGCTTCAGCAATTCGATCGGAACCACTTTCGTGCGGACGTTTGCTCATAATTGCTTTACCGCCGTTATCAACTATTTCATTGAAAATTATTTCACTATCTGTGACTACGTACACTTCATCAAAAAGACCAGTTGCTTTTGTATTGTCATAAGTGTGTCTAATCACCGTTTTATCTCCCAGTGGCTGCATCAGTTTTGCGGGAAATCGCGTTGCTGCATATCGCGCCGGAATAAATGCACCTACTTTACTCATTTTTATCTGCTTGCTTAATAAATTAATAATCTGATTTTATATTCTTATCAAAAGGTGCGCGGAGTTGATAGGCCAGTGATCCATCCTTTGAATTATCTAATACGTCTAATCCATATTTTATTTGATCCATTGGTGTATCATTATAAGTTCCTAATAAACGATCCCAAAATGAAAATATATTTCCATAATTACTATCTGTTTGTGGACGGGTAACATGATGATGAACCCTGTGCATATTGGGTGATACAATAATATAGCCAAAGCTTTTATCAAACCACTTTGGAATATGAATATTAGCGTGGTTAAATTGTGTAAGCACTACACTTAAACTTTGATACAACATAACCATCCACATGGGTGTACCTAAAACCAACACTGCTAATATTGCAAAAACAGCTCGCACCACTGATTCTCCTGGATGATGTCTATTTCCAGTTGTGGTATCAACATGTGTATCGGCGTGATGAACCATATGAAATTTCCATAAAAATTTTACTTTATGTTCAATCATGTGCACTAAATATGCACCGATAAAATCTAACAATAATAAACCTGTAATCGCAGCAGCCCAAGGTGATAAGTTGATCACATGAAGTAACCCAACATTTTGTTGAACTGTCCAGTCGCTCACCCTTACCATGATTAATGCAAAACCAAAATTGATTACAATTGTAGTAAAGGTGAAAAATAAATTTATACCCGCATGTTTAAGTTTATTGTATTTGAAATTGAATAGCGGAACTGCTATTTCTATTAGCCAAAAAAAGGTAATTCCTCCCGCAAGTAATAATGCGCGATGTGCACTTGGTATGTGTTCGAAATAATTTTTAATAGTTTCAAGCATGCAATTGTTTTTAGTACCTAAATGTAAATAAAAAACCCGATGTTCTTATGCAGAAATCATCGGGTGATTGTTTTTTGTCTTTAAAAAAAGACATATGGTACGGATTACTCTAAAAAAAATAAAAAGCCAATTAATTGTTTAACATTAATGGCATTACCAGCATCAATAAGTCCTCACCTGGCGCTTGTTCAGAAGGCTTAATTAAGCCCGCTTTGCTAGGTGTGGATAATTCTAAATAAACATCATCGGTATCTGCGGCGTTTAGCATTTCGATCAAGAACTTTGCGTTAAATGCAATCTGAATGTCTTCACCTTGGTATTCACAACTCATGCGCTCATTACCCTCAAAGCTAAAATCAATGTCTTGTGCAGCCATTTGTAACTCGTTTCCAGTAATATTTAAGGCAACCTGATTAGTACTTTTATTACTAAATACATTAACACGACGTAATGCATTTTGGAAATCATGTTTATTCACCGTTAAACGATAAGGATTGTCGGCAGGAATAACTACTTTATAATCTGGAAAACGTGCGTCAATTAATCGACAAATTAATTGTGTTGAACCATGATCCACAAATAAGTGATTATTATTAAAACTTATCGTAATGGGATCATCATTATCAGGTAATGCGTTTTTTAATAAGTTCAATGGCTTTTTAGGCACAATAAAACTTGCATTTTGGGTTGCCTTCGCGTCGGTTCTTTTATAACGCACCAAACGGTGTGCATCTGTTGCTACAAACTGAACGCCGTCTTTTGATAATTCAAAAAATACACCCGTCATAGCTGGACGCAAATCGTCACCACTTACCGCAAATAAGGTTTTATTAATAGCTGTTAATAAACCCGTGCTTGACATTTTAAATCCAGTGGTATCATCAGCTGTAGGCTCTTTCGGAAAATTATCGGGATTTTCACCCATCACTTTATACTTTCCATTATCACTTGTAATTTCAACACCATAATTTTTATCAATATTAAAAGTTAGGGGTTGGTCTGCAATATTTTTTAAGGAGTCCAATAAAATTTTTGCAGGAATACAAACGCGACCATTGGCCTTGCTCTCTACTTCCATTTGCACACGCATCACCGTTTCAAGATCTGTCGCTACTATATTTAATTTTTTGTCCTCTATTTCAAATAAAAAATCTTCCAAAATAGGCAAAACTGTGTTTGTATTAATAACACCAGAAATTTGTTGTAGGTGCTTTAACAAAGAAGAAGAAGAAACAATAAATTTCATAGGATTTTTGTTGTTTGGCTGTTGAAAAAATCTTGTTTTTTAACTATCGCAAACCTAATGTAAAATGTTAAGATTAAAAAGCTATTTTAGCACTACTTATTGACATAGATGAAAAAAACAAGTGTTGGCAAAGAGCAGGCTATACTAAGCATACGTCATTTTTGTGGGTACCAAGAAAGGGCACAACAAGAGGTAAGAGATAAGCTTTATGAATTAGGGATGAGCAAGCCCGAGGTGGAGGAAATTTTATCTGATTTGATTAGTGAAAATTTTTTAAACGAAGAGCGATTTGCAACCTCCTTTGCGGGGGGACATTTTAGAATTAAGGGATGGGGAAAGCTTAAAATAAATCATGCATTGTATCAAAAAAGGGTAAGTGCTTATAATATTAAAAAGGCCCTTCAAGCTATAGATAAATCTGATTATGAAGCAAAGCTTAATAACTTAGCGGCCAAAAAATGGAATACCTTAAAGCGAGAACCAATACTTAGTCGAAAGGCAAAAACATTTGCTTTTTTACACCAACGGGGTTTCGAACCCGCGCTTATTCAGCCGGTGATTCAAAAACTAAATAAAACAAATTCATAAAAGCAATTCGTATCTTTAAAAAGTAAAATTGTTACCATTGTCATCCTTACAATTCTCCATCATTCAAACCTCCCTTTTTTGGGAAAATAAAAGCGCTAACCTTGATATGTTGGCACAAAAAATAAGGAGCATTGAAGTGCCTACCGAAATCATTGTACTGCCCGAAATGTTTACAACAGGATTTAGTATGCAACCTGAAAAATTTGCCGAAACGATGGATGGGCCTACCATTGATTGGATGCGACGATTATCGATCGAGAAAAGAGCTATTATTACTGGGTCCATAATTATAGAAGAAAATGGAAATTATTACAATCGACTTATTTGGATGTTGCCGAATGGTCAAATGGGTCATTATGATAAAAGACATTTATTTGCATTTGCAGGCGAGGACCAACATTACACCTCGGGCAACAAGCGATTGATTGCCAGTGTGAAGGGTTGGAAAATTAATTTACAAATTTGTTATGACCTTCGTTTTCCTATTTGGGCACGTCAACAATCATTTGTGAATGTTAAAATGGGTGATGAAAACGAGTATGCTGAGTATGATGTATTACTATATGTTGCCAATTGGCCAGAAAAAAGAAGTCATACTTGGAAAACTTTATTAACGGCCCGCGCTATTGAAAACCAATGCTTTACCATTGGCGTAAATCGAGTGGGTTTAGATGGAAACAATATTGCACATAGCGGAAACTCAATGGTGGTGGGTCCTTTAGGGGAGGTATTATATCACCATGCCGATGAGGAAAATATTTTTCATATTCGTTTACAAAAGGAAGAGGTTAAAAATACTAGGGACCATTTTCCTTTTTGGAAAGATGCTGACGATTTTTCAATCTTATAATTACGCAACATACAATCATATCGAATATGTTAACCTTTTATTCAGCACAAGCATTATTTACAGGTATACATTGGATTTCGGAAGTAGTGGTAGGCGTTGAAAACGGTAAAATTATTTCCATTGACAAGCTGGGCTATGATCAAAAAAATGCTTATCCATATATTGTTCCAGCATTAATTGATTTACAAATTTATGGTGCTGATGGAAAATTGCTTTCAGCATTTCCCGATGCTGATTGTATTGAAAAAACATATCAATATTGTTTAAAGGGTGGGGCTGCTTATTTTCAACCCACCATTGCTTCACAAAGCAATGATATTATATTTCAAGCAATTGATGCAGTTAAAGCTTATAAAACTAATGGTGGCAAAGGTTGTATTGGTTTACATATTGAGGGGCCCTGGATTCATGTTGCAAAAAAGGGAGCACACAACGCAGGTGTTATTCGTGCACCAAGTTTACAAGAGGTACAGGATTTACTAAATTATGGAAAAGATTGGATTAGCATGATCACTTTAGCGCCAGAAGTATGCAGTAAAGAAATTATCGATTTGATTCAATCTAATGGCATTGTGGTTTCTGCAGGACACAGTAATGCGAGTTATGAAATGGCAACCGAATTTTTTAACGACAATATTAAAGTCGCTACTCATTTATACAACGCCATGAGTCCGTTTCAACATCGTGCTCCAGGAATGGTAGGTGCATTATTTAATCATAAAAAAGCCATGAGCAGTTTGGTTGCCGATGGATACCATGTTGATTTTTCTGCAATTAGTATTGCCAAGCAAATAATGGGAGATAGATTATTTTGTATTACCGATGCAGTTACAGCCACCTCAACGGGTATATATCAACACCAGTTGGTTGGGGATAAATATGAATCAGCAGGAACACTTAGTGGATCAGCATTAACGCAAATTAAGTCTATTAATAATTTGGTTGATCATGTTGGTATTGATTTGGGCGAAGCCATTAGAATGTGTAGTGTTTACCCAGCAAAAGTGATGCAAATTGAAAACATGTCTGCAACCATTGAAGTAAATAAAAATGCCGACCTACTTTTTTTAAGTGCAGATCGGCAGTTATTAAAAATGGTGGTAAGCTAGAATAACTTCGCGCTTACTTTGAAAATGCATTCCAACCTTGTGCATTAATGTCAAATACATTATTGCCCTTGGTAATTATTTTGGTGCCTTCTTCTTGATCACACATATATCCAATAACACTGATGTCCTCTTGTAAAGTAATTTTATCGTAATCGGCCTGTTTCATGGTAAATAATAATTCATAATCTTCACCTCCATTTAATGCACATACGGTTGGGTCTAAACCAAATTTAAACGCAGCGGCTTTAGTGGCCTCGTTTAAAGGAATTTTATCTTCGTATATTCTACAACCCAAATTACTTTGTTTACAAATATGTAAAATATCACTACTCAATCCATCACTAATATCCATCATGGCAGTAGGTACAATTTCCTGTGTTGCTAAATAATCAATGATGTCTTTTCTAGCTGCTGGTTTTAATAAACGACCGACTATATAATCTTCGTTTTCTAAAGTTGGTTGCACTTGTGGGTTTTCTAAAAATATTTTCTTTTCTCTTTCCATAAGTGTCAGTCCTAAAAAAGCGGCACCTAAATCACCCGATACACAAATCAGGTCCCCACTCTCAGCCGTACTTCTTTTTACAAATTTATCAGGAACCACTTCACCTAATGCAGTTACTGAAATGACCAATCCTTTTTGTGATGTAGAAGTATCGCCACCTATTAAA
Source organism: uncultured Bacteroidota bacterium (assembly GCA_903929425.1). GTDB lineage: Bacteria > Bacteroidota > Bacteroidia > Chitinophagales > Chitinophagaceae > Sediminibacterium. Next base: position 12,711 of record CAIYUO010000046.1, on the reverse strand, counting down.
TCAACACCATACTGTTCACACGCAATTTGTACGCCTAAATAAAATTCTTCCAAAGCTTCTAAACTAAATCGATTACTAAAAGCTAGGCTCATAGTGATTTGTGTAGGTTGTGCATTCATTGCATATATATCACTTAGGTTTACAATCACCGATTTAAATCCTAAATGTTTTAAAGGTGTATACATTAAATCAAAGTGGACACCCTCTACCAATAAGTCGGTGGTGACAACAGTTTGTTTTCCATAATGATCAATCACCGCAGCATCATCACCTATTGATAAAATGGTGGACGCATTAAATGTTTCAAAGTTTTCAGTAAGGTGGTTGATTAAACCAAATTCTCCTAATTTTTCAATTTCTGTTCGTTCTTGCATATGCTAATTATAAATTACCACCCAATAATAAATTCAATAATTGATCATGTATTTGACCATTACTTGCAATTATCCCAGGTTGATATGGATTGTATTTATTTCCTTTTAAATCAGTAACTTTTCCGCCCGCTTCTTGCACAATTAAAAAACCAGCTGCACTATCCCATGCTTGTAATTTGTGTTCATAAAATCCATCAAAACGACCCGCAGCGGTCCAACATAAGTCCAATGCTGCACTGCCTAATCGTCTAACGGGAATTGATTTTCTAATTAGTTTTTCAAAAATTTGTAAGGGTCCATTTTCTGTATCTAAATATTGGTAAGGAAAACCAGTTACTAAACAACTGGTTAATAAGTCATTTTTAGTACTTACTTTAATAGGTTGATCGTTTAAAAATGCGCCCTTTCCCTTTTCTGCAAAAAATAACTCATTCATAAATGGATTATATACCGCACCCATAATCATTTCTCCATTTTCTTCTATACCTATACTCACACAACAAATAGGAATGCCATTTGCAAAATTGATAGTACCATCAATGGGATCAATAATCCATTTTATGCTGGATTGAGATGGAATTGAACCCGTCTCCTCACTCAAAATAAAGTGCTCTGGGTGATTTTGCTGAATAACTTCGAAAATGGCTTTCTCTGAAGCGTGGTCGGCTTCTGTAACTAGGTCATTAATTGTTGCCTTGCTTGAAATCGTAAATGTTCCGTTAAAATACCTTTTTAGTTCATTTGCGCCCGCATCTATAGCCTTATATAGTGTATTTTTAATCATATTACAAAAGTAGCTTCGTTTGCTCGAATAACATTCTTATTTTTGCATATAATCTTAATTGATAAAACCTGATATTGTAGATGCCGATTTTCGAGATTAACTTGCCTAAAAGCCTTAGTAGTGTACTTGGCCTTCCAGAACGAAGCCCAAGAAGATCCCAAATGCGTGTATTAAAAAAATTATTACGTCGAGCTCGCTATACCGAATTTGGTCAAAAATTTGGCTTTGAACAAATAATACAAAGCAAACATGTTGGAAAAGTATTTCAACAAAAAGTACCTGCTTATAATTACAATAAAATTTATAAGGATTGGTGGCATAAAACTTTAGAAGGTCAGGAAGATATATGTTGGCCGGGTAAAATAAAGTTTTTTGCTCTTAGTAGTGGCACCAGCGAGGCTGCCAGTAAATATTTACCTATTACCAACGATTTATTAAAGGGCAATAAGGTAATCATGATAAAACAATTGATTAGCTTATTTAATTACAAAGATGTGCCTTTAACAAGTTTGGGTAGGGGTTGGCTTACATTAGGGGGTAGCACGGATTTGCAAAAGGGTCCGGGTTATTATGCGGGCGATTTAAGTGGTATTACTGCTAAAAAAGCTCCTTTTTGGTTTCAACCTTTTTATAAGCCAGGAAAAAAAATTGCAAAGGAAAGAGACTGGAATAAAAAACTAAATGAAATTGTTGAAAAAGCACCTAATTGGGATATCGGTTTTATTGTAGGGGTGCCGGCATGGATTCAAATGTGCATTGAAATGGTCATTGAGAAATATAAGCTTAATAACATTCATGAAATTTGGCCAAACCTATCCTTTTTTGTTCATGGTGGCGTAAGCTTTGAACCCTATAAACATGGTTTTGAAAAGTTATTGGGTAAACCCATTCAATACACAGAAACTTATTTAGCAAGCGAAGGATTTTTAGCCTGGCAGGATAAACAATATGCTATAGGAATGAAGCTTTCATTTAACCAGCATATATTTTTTGAATTCGTTCCATTCGATGATAAAAATTTTGATGCCAGCGGTGAAATGGTTGAAAATCCAGAGGCGTTGATGATACATGAAGTGGAGGAAGGAAAAGATTATGCTTTATTAATAAGTACCGTTGCTGGTGCATGGCGTTATTTAATTGGAGACACTATCCGTTTCATTAATAAGGCAAATTCAGAGATTATTATTACGGGAAGAACAAAGCATTTTTTAAGTTTAGTAGGTGAACATTTGAGTGTTGATAATATGAATAAAGCCATTCAGTTAGTGAGTGAACAGTTAAATATTTCAATTCCTGAATACTGTGTAACGGGAGAACCCGAAGGAAGTTTTTTTGCACATCAGTGGTATATTGCTTGTGATCAAGCTATTGATGAAAAATTAATTGCAAAAAAAATTGACGAGAAATTATGTGAGTTAAATGATGACTATGCTGTTGAAAGAAAAAGTGCCTTAAAAAATGTTCATGTTAAAATATTAAAGGAGTCCGCCTTTCTATGTTTTTTAGAAGCAAAGGGTAAGGTAGGTGGACAACATAAATTTCCAAGAGTCATAAAAGGTGATTTACTAAAGGATTGGAAAAATTTTATTTTAAACAATTAATATGAGCGCCCCCATCCTTAAAGGTTTGCTATTGGGACTTATATTAAGTATTTCAATTGGGCCAGTCATTTTTGCAATTATCAAACAAAGTTTAACCAATGGTTACAAAGCGGGTTATGCATTTGTTATGGGCGTATCGTTAAGTGATTTGACAATTCTTTTTATTTGTAATTTTTTTACCACTTTTTTTGCGATGGCACTAACGCACAAAGCTAACATAGCTATGGCGGGTGCGGGATTTTTATTTTTATTAGGCTTATACACCTTATTATTTAAAGAAATCACTATTGAAAATATTGGAACTGATGAAGAAAAAACAACCAGATTTAGAGATTTATTGGGTGTATCTGTATCAGGATTTTTAATGAATACACTTAATCCTAGTGTTTTTTTATTTTGGTTCGCTTGGACGGCTGCCATTTCAAGTGATGCCGCAGAAACAAACAATCCTACTATTTATAAAATTATAGTATTTGGAACTTGTTTATTATTTGTGCTAATTTCCGATTTGGCAAAAGTTTACTTAGCAAAAAAATTAAGACCAAAATTGAACAACAAAAGCCTTGTTTGGATTAACAAAATTGCAGGTATCATTATTTTAAGTTTTAGTGCAGCTCTTTTTTACAGTGCTTTAAAGTATTAATTGAACTTTGTTATACTTGATTGTTGATTTTAGTTCGTAAATTGTAACGTGAATAAAATAATATATATACTAGTTTTTGCTTTGATATTATTGAGTAAAGCAAATGCGCAAGAAGGTAAGTTATTGGCATTAAAAGATCGTGGCATTATTGTTAAATCATATGTATCAGGAAGTTATATTAATTTTGAGTTAAGCAATCATCAGTGGATTAAGGGTTATGTTAACTGGATAAAATCCGATTCTATTCAGGTTAAAATGTTCTCATTACAACAAAACACAACCGCTTATGGTACATGGGGAGAGGATACCCTTAAGCTTGGGCCACTAACTATTCATATCAACGAAATCATTTCATTTCCTTACGACCCAGGTCATTATAAAAGCGTTTTTTCAAATGGTAGTTTTTTAAAAATTGGGGGTATGGGTTATGCGGGATTAAATATTGCAAACTCAATCATAAAAAAAGATCCTGTATTTAGTACTACAAACATTACAAGAATATCGGGAGGTATACTTGCTTGGTTGTTGGGTAGGTGGCAAGCCACAGCTAATCCTGATTTTAGACCTATTGGAAAAAGATTTAGTTTAGAAACTATTTAGTTCATTAATTATTTAGCATCTTGTTTAAGCGTATCAAAAAAGTTATTTTCTATTTATTTATAAGCTCATTTGTTTATGTGCTTGTTACTAAATTTATTGAGCCCCCCATTACCATTACACAAATTAGCAATGCTTTTGGTTTGGGATTAAAAAGGGATTACGTTTCATGGGACGAAATGTCATATACTATAAAACTAGCGGCCATCGCTAGTGAAGACCAAGCTTTTGCAGAACATAGCGGTTTTGATTGGGATGCAATGGAAAAAAGCATGCATCCAAAAAAGAAAAATAAAAAATCAAAAATTCCATTTGGTGGTGGGGCTAGTACCATTACACAACAAACTGCTAAAAATGTATTTTTATGGCAGGGTAGTGGTTATGATAAGTACATTCGTAAAATTCCTGAGTTTTATTTCACCTTCTTAATTGAAAAAATTTGGGGTAAAAAAAGAATCTTAGAAGTTTATTTAAATGTTATTGAAACGGGTCCTGGTTGTTTTGGTGTGGAAGCAGCAGCTCAACACTATTTTCACAAATCTGCAAAAAACATAACACGTGCCGAAGCTGCTATGATCGTTGCTGGATTTCCCAATCCTAAAAAGTTCACAGCAAACCCAATGACAAGAAGAGTAGCATGGCGATATCCTCAAATTTTAAGAGAGATGAACAATATTGAGAGTGATGAGGATGTATATGCACTTTTAAAAAGCAAATAATAATTGATTGTTTTTAAATTTATGCTAGCCAATTAATTTTTGTAATAGTGCAATAGCATTATGTGTTCTCGTTTCACCTAAACCACTTACAATACCCCATGGCGTTTTCTGATTTATAAGAAGGTCTTTATATATTGTAAATAATTCTTTACGAGGCTCCTCGTTTGGATATTCGCGCATTTCGTCAGGGGTCCATGGTAAATCAATATCACACAACAAATAAGCATCGTATTTTCTTTCATTTATTTTTTCTAAAATAAATGGGTGGCAGTTATTAAACACATATTCACACCAAACTTTCATCACATACATATCGGTGTCAATTATTAACATGTCCTTTGCTTTTTCCACATGTGAATCCTCGTCTTTCAATTGTCCCTTAGCAATGGTCAATAAATCATCATAATTATACGCTGTTCCATTTTCACTTAAAAATTGTCTAGCATATTCTGGACACCAAATGGCATCATAATGTTTTGATAGGGCTTCACAAAGAGACGTTTTTCCGGTGGACTCGGGACCTAGTATTACTATTTTTTTTAGACTGCTCATTTTTCTAATTTTTTTGAAAGCAATGCTTTTTGTTGCCAACTATACCAACCCGCAATAGCCAACACCAACAATACTAAAAACTGTACACTTGTAAACGCATATCCTTTTATAAAATAAAGTGGTATTGACGCAATATTAGTAAGTATCCACCAAATCCAACTTTCCACTTTTTTCTTAGCCATTAACCACATTCCCGTATAAGCAGTGGCACTCGCAAATGCATCGGCCCAAGGAATTGCTTCGGGTGCAAATGCTGTTTTTAAATAAATTAATGTAAAATATATTACTACATAAAAACCGGTAAAAAAGACAATTTGTTGTATCCACTCATTTTTTGTGCTATTTGAAATTTGTAAAACTAATGTTTGATTATCATCTTTTTTTCGCGTCCATAAATACCAACCATATATACTCATGACGGTATAATATAAATTAACACTTGCTTCCCCGAGTAAATGTCCTTTATAACTTAAATATATAAAAAAGGTGGTGTTCACTAATCCCGTTGGAAATACTAAAACATTTTCTTTTTTACTATACCAAACGGAGACGATGCCTGCTATAACAGCTATAGCTTCAACCCAACCTGTATTAACTAGGCCTTCATATATAGCGTGTAAAATTGAAATCATTTATTTAGCTTTCATTTTTTTAAGTTGCGCTTCTAACAAAAACATTTCGTCTCTTATTTTTGCAGCTTCCATAAAATCCATAGCCTTTGCAAATTTATCCATTTGTTTTTTAGTATCCTTTATGGCCTTTTCTAATTGTGGAATAGTTTTATATTCGTTATATTTTTCTGTACCCTCTGCTAATATATTTATTTCATCGGTGGTACGCACATTCATATTGTTAAGAGTATACCCTTTAATATCTAGTACCGATCCCTGCGCCATTACTTGTTCGATGCTTTTCACAACCGTAGTGGGGGTAATATTATGTAGTATATTATATTTTATTTGTTTTTCTCGTCGGCGATTGGTTTCGTCAATGGTACGTTGCATACTTTTAGTTATACTATCTCCGTAAAATATAACTCGACCGTTTACATTACGCGCAGCTCGTCCTGAAGTCTGTGTTAATGATTTTTCATTTCTTAAAAAACCCTCCTTGTCGGCATCTAGTACTGCAACCAATGAAACCTCTGGAAGGTCTAATCCCTCTCTGAGTAAATTAACACCCACCAATACATCAATAATACCTAATCGTAGTTCTCGTAAAATTTCAACTCGTTCTAGCGCATCAATATCACTGTGAATATATTTAGATTTTATTTGTATTTTTTGTAAAAAGCGATCCATCTCTTCCGCCATTTTCTTAGTGAGTGTGGTAACTAAAACACGGTCTCCTTTTTCAACCTGCATCGCTATTTCATCTAACAAATCATCAATTTGATTTTTTGTTGGTCTTACTTCAATCGGAGGATCTAATAATCCCGTTGGTCTTACTACTTGTTCCACAATCAGTCCGTCCGTTTTATCTAATTCATAATCACCGGGCGTTGCGCTTACAAAAATAGTTTGTCCAATAATATTTTCAAATTCGTTAAAATTTAAGGGCCTGTTGTCTATGGCACTTGGTAATCTAAAACCATATTCAACTAAATTCATTTTTCTACTTCTGTCTCCACCATACATACCACTAATTTGTGGAATGGTTTGGTGACTCTCATCAATTACACATAAAAAATCTTTAGGAAAATAATCCAATAAACAGAATGGTCTTGTGCCTGGAACGCGTCTATCAAAAAATCTAGAATAATTTTCAATACCCGTACAATAGCCCAGCTCTCTAATCATTTCAATATCATATTCCACACGCTCTTTTATTCTTGCTGCTTCGACGTGTTTACCTACATTTTTAAAATAGTCCACCTGCGCACGCATTTCATCCTGTATCTCATAAATTATTTGTTGCACCATATCTTTGGGTGCTAAATATAAATTAGCAGGAAAAATGGCGGCGTTTTGCATTCGTTCAATTCTTTTTCCTGTTTCAATTTCAATCGTTTCGATTTCTTCTATTTCATCACCAAAAAATGTTATTCTATAACCATAATCTACATAGGGTAGTCTTATATCAACAGTGTCGCCGTTTACCCTGAAGCCGCCTCTATCAAATTCTGTTACTGTTCGGTGGTATAATGAATTTACAAGTGCGTGCAAGAACGCTTGTCTAGCTAATTTTTGTCCTACTTGAATTCTTATAATTCCGTTTTCTAGCTCAGTTGGATTACCCATACCATAAATACAGCTCACACTAGCAACTATTATTATGTCGCGACGTCCGCTTAATAATTGTGCTGTGGCTTGAAGTCTTAATTTATCGAGCTCTTCATTAATACTTAAATCCTTTTCAATATATACGCCTGAGGTTGGTAAATAAGCTTCGGGTTGATAATAATCATAATAGGAAACAAAATAACCAACCGCATTATCGGGGAAAAATTGTTTAAACTCGCCATATAATTGTGCAACCAGGGTTTTGTTATGTGTCAACACCAATGTTGGACGCTGAACATTTTGTATGAGATTCGCAATGGTAAATGTTTTACCACTACCTGTCACTCCTAAAAGTGTTTGGTATTGATCTCCATTTAAAACCCCCTCGGTCAACTGAGCAATTGCACTTGGTTGATCACCCGAGGGGGTATAAATAGATTGTAAATTAAATGACATATACAAAGGTACGTCCTATCCTATAATTGTTCTAAATAAACAGCTAGGCGTTCAATTGATTTTGAAACCTCCTTCATTTGTTCATTAACCTCTAACCAATTTTTTTGTTCGATTGCCTCTCTCACGCCAGGAACCGTTTTAACGCCATAACCCGTGTAAAATCCAGGAGCATAAAGGCTATGTTTAAACCATGGTCTTCTTGGTAATCCATTGGTAGTTAACAACTGTTGTTCCGCTGTATAAATTTTTGCATTGAAGGATGCAATTTTATTTGGGTCTGCCGTTTTCTTTTCTGCTTCAGCGTGTTCCGCCGCCTTTTCTAAATGAGATAAAGCATTTAACACCGGTGAAAAGTCAATGTAAGGAACGGGTGATAATAATTTAGGGGTCGTTAATTTTTCGGTTGGATCTGCAGCATAGATATAAGCTTTATTGTTGATTAACTCATTTTCCACATTTGCTTTTTCACGTAATTGATCCACATTGTTTATTAATTCACTTATGTAACCCTTGACCGTTTTTTGTAATTCAGTAAAATCAAACTGTAATGCATCGGCATCAGCAAGTCTTAGCACGACCCTTCCTGTTGTTTGTGCAAGTGTTACGCCATATTGAAAACTGGGGTCCTTGAATCTTTTATACATATCATATGAATCATATATCGAGTGGTATTCGCCACCGCCGTCTTCACCACCATATCCAATATTTAATGAGGGCACGCCGAGGTGTTGAATAAATGAGGAATAATCAGATCCCGATCCCATTGCTCCCAAAGGATAACTTGTTGCATTAAACGCTTCTTTCTTTTCGGCAATAGTAGTGGCCTCCGCCGCTCTTGCGGCTTTTGATCTTTCAAAAACCGTTACGCCCGTTTGTGGATCGATAACAGATTTACTAATTTCTGTAATCAAGGGTTTGAATGCGTGTGAACCTTCGGCACCCAAAAAGCCCCTTCCGTTTCCGTCTGAATTAATATAAGCAACCGCTTTTGATTGTAATTCGGAAGCATGATTTTCAACCCACTCTGTTGAACCCATTAAACCAGGCTCCTCTGCATCCCAAGCACAATAAACTAGGGTTCTTTTTGGTTTCCAGCCCTGCTTCATTAAAGCACCTATTGCAATTGCCTCCTCTAGTTCTGATGCCATTCCGCTTATTGGGTCAGCAGCTCCATTAACCCATGCGTCGTGGTGATTACCTCTTATTATCCACTGATCCGGAAATTCGCTGCCTTTAATGGTTGCTATTACATTCAAACCCGGTCTAATTTTCCAATCAAAGGCTAATTTTAAATGAACTGTTGATTTACTTGGGCCAATATGATATGTAAAAGGTAGTCCTCCGCCCCAATTTCTTGGTGCAACAGGGCCTTCCATATCTTTTAATAATGGGGATGCGTCACCATAACTAATTGGTAACACGGGTATTTTTAATAAGTTTTTTGCATCGTTGTGGTCAACCCTTGAAGCACCCTCGATGGAGGCACCATTTGGCGTAGTAGGGTCGCCCGGATAAATAACCATATCCATGATTGAACCGCGCTGAACAGTTTGATCGTTTTTAAACGCCCCAATTGGATAGGCATCGCCTGCTGCATATCCATCATCACCTGGATCAGAATATATTAAACAACCAATGGCACCGTGTTCTTGTGCAACTTTAGGTTTTATGCCTCTCCAACTACGACCATATTTTGCGATCACTATTTTCCCCTTCACATCAATACCATATTTATCTAGTGTTTCATAGTCTTCGGGTAAACCATAATTTACAAAAACTAAATTAGCGGTCACATCGCCGTCGGCACTCCAACAGTTATAGGTAGGTAATTGGTCGGCCTGATTACTTGTTGCATCTTCTTTTAGGGGTGTCTCCTTTAATTTGGCTTTAAAATTTGTAACGCCTGACATTTCTAGTGTTCGTGTTATGGGTGTAGGAAACATTAATTGATAGGTTTCAATTTTAGTATCCCATCCCGCAGCTTTAAAAACTTTTACAATTTCGTCTGCAACAAATTTTCCGCCAACCGAACCAACGTGATGAGGAACGGATGAAAGGAGTTTAATGTTTTCTCCGACTCTTGTAGCACTTAATTGTGCATCGAAAAACTTTTCGTTTTTAATTTCTTTGTCGCTGGATTTAAAACCCAATAAATTTGATTGTGCTTTTAGGTTAGTAAATGCAAAACCAACAAGAGTTAGAATGATTAATTTTTTTTTCATTTTATTGATGTATTAAATTTGTCTGCTTAAATAATGTGTATAGTTTGGTAATTCATATTCATATTCCTCTTGCATAAAACGAGAGGTCATTAAAAAATCAGCTGTTGTTCTGTCGCATGCCATGGGAAGGTTCCATGCAACAGCAAGTCTTAATAATGCTTTTACATCACTATCGTGTGGCTGTGCCTCCATGGGATCAAAAAAGAAAAAAACGACATCAATATCACCTGTTGCAATCATTGCACCAATTTGTTGATCTCCTCCTAATGGGCCACTTAATAATTTTACAACAGGTTGATCCAGCGCCTCCTCAACTAACTTTCCCGTGGTCCCAGTTGCAACTAATGAGTGTTTTGATAATTCTATTTTGTTATGAATAGCCCACTCTATGAGGTCTCTTTTTTTATTATCGTGGGCAATCAGTGCAATTTTCTTTCGACGTTCAAGTTTACGAAAATTTTTTTTCATTATTGTTTAATTGAATGCTGTTCAAATAGTGTCGATAGTGAACTTACTTAGTATTGGAATACACAACAAGATACCAAATATTATTGTCATTGGTATACTAAAAATGTACAGTATAAAAAATATTAAAACTAAAAATAGGGGGTAGGTAAATAATAGAAGGCTAAATAAAACAGAATCATAAAATACGGTTCCTTTTGTTTTTTGCGCTGTTATTTTACGAATTAGCTGATAATATAAATAATGAAAATAATACAGTGGGGTTTTGTTTATTTTGGTTTGTTGTATTGGTGGAAAAATGTTTAGGGTTAGTGTATCAAACACAGCTTTATTAAATTCCATTTTTTCCTTTCCTGATTTTAATGGAGTTGGAAAACTAAATTCACTAATGCTTAGATTCACTTTTTTACCAATTCCCATAAACTGATTATAAGCAATTCCTACTATATGTATTTGATGATAAATGTTTTGTTCCTTGAGTTTTTCAACAATTCTTGCAGTGCCTTTTTTAAAAGGGTGAAGTGTATGTGAGTTTGTACAATTACCCTCTATAAAAATTAATACAGATTCTCCTTTTTTAATTAATCTAACAGATTCCGTAAATGCATATTCGTTTAAGTGTAAATATTGTTTTCCCTCTCTTAATCTATATATGGGTATCATTTTTAATAAGCCTAGTAAAAAGCGATGATGTTTTTTTGTAAATGCGTCGCCTCTGGCTAAAAAGTTTAAGGGTCTTTTATATTGAGCACCAATAATAATTGCGTCTAAAAATGAATTAGGATGATTCGCAATAATGAGTAGTGGATTTTTGTTTTTTAATAAGTGTTTGTTTTTAACATTTATATCGCTACAAAACAACCACAGTGCTGCTCTAATAAATTGTTTTAAAATAAAAATCAAGTTTTTTTTATAAATATAAAAAAACCGCACCATAAATGATGCGGTTTGTAACTACTAACCTTTAAAAAACAAGATAAATATTATTTACTTGCTGCTTCCTCCACCTTTACAGCAATTTTAGCTCTAATTTTTGCTTCTATTTCGTTTGCCATTTCTGGATTATCGCGTAAAATTGTTTTTACGGAATCGCGTCCTTGGCCTAATTTATTTCCTTCATAACTAAACCAACTTCCGCTTTTGTTGATTATTTCTAACTCAACTCCCATATCAATAATTTCTCCGATTTTACTTATTCCTTCTCCGAATATGATTTCAAATTCTGCAGCTCTAAAAGGAGGTGCTACTTTATTTTTAACCACTTTTACTTTCACTCTATTTCCTATTGCCTCATCTCCGTCTTTAATTTGAGCCATTCTTCTTATATCCAAACGAACTGAAGCATAGAATTTTAATGCATTACCACCTGTTGTTGTTTCGGGGTTACCAAACATAACACCGATTTTTTCACGTAATTGGTTAATGAAAATACAAACAGTTCCTGTTTTATTTATTGTAGCTGTTAATTTTCTTAATGCTTGAGACATTAAACGGGCATGTAATCCCATTTTAGAATCTCCCATTTCTCCTTCTAATTCACTTTTAGGAACTAATGCAGCTACTGAGTCAATTACAACTACATCAATAGCGCCAGATAAAATTAAGCGATCGGCGATTTCTAATGCTTGCTCACCGTAATCTGGTTGTGATACCAATAAACTATCAACATCTACTCCTAATCTTTTTGCATAAGCACTATCGAATGCATGTTCCGCATCGATAATTGCACACATACCACCTTTTTTCTGAGCTTCTGCAATTACATGAATTGCTACTGTTGTTTTTCCTGATGATTCTGGACCATATATTTCAATAATTCTTCCTTTTGGTAATCCACCAATTCCTAAAGCTGTATCTAAACCAATTGATCCGGTTGAGATAACTTCTTGAGGTTCTTGACTTCTTTCATTCATCATCATCACACTACCCTTTCCATAATCTTTATCGATTTTATCAATCGTTAATTTCAGGGCTTTTAATTTTTCAGCATTTGCAGTACTCATGGTTAATCGTTTTATGTTTTCTTTGAATATTTATGTGAAGATAGGGATAATTTGTTGATAAACTAAAATATTT
>CAIYUO010000045.1 GCA_903929425.1 uncultured Bacteroidota bacterium | reverse complement strand
GAATCCTTTAAATCAAAAAACAAGTTCTTTAATTTAGGATCACAAATACTCCAATCAATGTCATCAGCAAATGGTGATACACCCGCTTCACAGTCACCATTATAGGAACCTGAACAAAAATATTCGATGTAAGAATCTTCTAAAAAAAAGTTGCCGTGGGCACAACCCTCAGGTACCCATATCCAACTAGTGCTACCATCGGTTGAATTAGCAGGCATATTAAAAGCCATGATTTTCCCTTGGGTAGGTGAACCTTGACGTAAGTCCAAAATCAAATCCACCATATGACCTGTAATGGTTCGCACTAATTTGCCCATATTCGGGTTCCACTGAAAATGCAAACCTCTTAATACATTTCGACGCGAGTAACTTTCGTTAGACTGCATGATCCCATTAGGGAAAAATTGTAATTTGTTATTGATAAAATCGGAAGCACGAAAGGTTTCCGTAAAAAATCCACGTTTATCGGTAAAGCGCTCAAAATGAATAAGCTTCACACCCGGAATAGCAGCCGTTTGAATACTTGTAATTTTCATGCTGTAAAAGTAATCATCCTATTGCGGGTAAGCAAATATTGAAGCATAATATTATTTTAAATTATATATATCTGCTTTATGCTATAATGCGTTTTTATGCTCATCCAGTATTTATACTTAAACTACCATTTACAATAGAAACCTTTCTAGCATTGACTTTCCGGTGTTAATATGATTGTATAAACAAAGTTTTGAGCCTTATGGTTTCGTTCTATATTCATTGAAACAAAACCTAATATTATGAACACTAAAGCATTATTGGTGGGTATTAATAAATATCCAGATCCCCGCAATTCATTAAGAGGTTGTATTAATGATATTTTAGATATGGAATACTTTATTTCAGATAAAAACAAAGTATATAACAAACAAAACATCAAGAAATTAACCGACCAACAAGCCACTAAAAAAGGAATTATGGATCAAGTAAAATGGCTGATTGATGGTGCTCAGGACGATGACCAATTACTATTTCATTATAGTGGGCACGGAGCACAAGCCCCCACCTTACATTCAGCTATTGAAAAGGATGGTTTAGACGAAATTATTTGCCCCTATGACTTTAATGGGAGCAATGAAACCATGTTTAGGGATAAAGAATTTGCTTCACTCTTTGCAGGGATTCCTAAAGGCGTGCATTTTGTATGGATTTCAGATAGTTGTCATGCCGAGGATTTATCTCGTGATCCGAAATTGGAGCAGGAAACTAACTTATTCAGAAATTTTATTGGGGCCCATTATGAAAAGACTAATATTCAGCAAGCACCTAGCACCCATAATATTTCAAATTTAACTACTCCCTTAAATGGTGCATTATTGAGTGCTTGTGAATCGGATCAATTGAGCACCGATGCAAAAATCAACAACCGTTTTAACGGAGCCTTTACCCATTATCTAATACAAAACTTAATTGCCTATGGAAATACAAAGCCAATGGAATTAATTGTGAAATTGGTTAATGTGGATTTAAAACAAAATGGATATGATCAGGATGCTCAAACGGAGGGAAGTTTAATTCATAAAACTTTTTTTAAACCTTAAAGCTTAAACATGAAAACAAATACAAATGCGCAAAAATTAAAATTGCGCAAATATTTACTGATCCTGTTTATATTGTTTATAGGGAACGTACAGGCGCAGTCCCAACAAAACCTTTTGAACAACGCACAAAATTCTAAAGGGCTATTCCAACGGCTAATTGAAATAAAATATACAAGTGAATTGTATTTAAGTAATGGGCTTAAGAATGAAAAGCAAAAGGATTCTGCATTAGCTAATTACAACACCCTCCGTTGGATGGTTGATGGTTTTGTATATCAACTAAGCAGTGAAATGATAAGCAATAATAGCCCGCGAGAATTCAGAAAATTAAATGATTGGTGTTTGGATGGGAAAAGCGAAACTAGTCAAAAAGAAAACCTGCAAGCAATTGAACAATTTTTTGAAACAAATATTCAGTCAAGCATCCGGCCTGTATCTAGAAATATAAACTTAAGCACTAATGTATTTTACTTAATAAAGGATTCGTATAGTGTAATAAAAGGAATGAGTGATTTAAAAACACAAAAAATAATGGCCTTGGTTGAACTATTAGATCATACAAGGTTGTTGAGTCCAGGGGAGGTGATGAAGATGGGAGTTAAATAAATAATTAAAATTGATGTTCAACTTCAGCTATTGTTTTCCTTATTCCTTCTTGCAATTTTATGGATGGCTTCCAACCCAAATTATTAATCTTACTCGTATCCAATAGTTTACGTGGTGTGCCGTCAGGTTTAGTTAAATCAAATTCAAGTGAGCCAGTGTATCCAACTTCTGAAGCAATTAAAATTGCTAATTCCTTTATCGAAACATCTTCACCCCATCCAATATTTACTAGGCCTGCATCATTATATTTTTCGAGTAAAAAAAAGCAAGCATCTGCTAAATCATCAACATGCATAAATTCACGACGCGGTCTACCTGTACCCCAAATTACAACACTAGGTTCACTATTTTTTTTAGCAATGATGATACGACGTATTAATGCAGGAAGTACATGTGAATTTTCTGGATG
>CAIYUO010000044.1 GCA_903929425.1 uncultured Bacteroidota bacterium | reverse complement strand
TTGATGTGTAATCCTTATTGATACTTTACAATTACCGTCTTTTTGTGGGTGGTATTGGTCAATAAATACAGATACGTTTGCGTTGCTCATGTTAATTTGAATTTAGTTTGAAAATGTTTCCGTCACATTTCCGACACAAATATACAAATTAAAACAAAACATTGCAAAGTAAATAGATAGAATAAAAACGCCTTTAATATTGAATTACAAAGGTTTCTATCATTTTCGTTTGCTTTTAAAGTTCTTTATTTTTGTTGAAATTTATGACTGTTAATCAGAGGGTCGCCCGTTCAAGTCGGGCAGGGGGAGCTTAGAAATCAAGGACTTATGAGTTAAAATCTCATAGGTCCTTTTTCATTTAGAAGCATTTCTCTCTGTATGGGAGAGCAAGCGTCCCCAATCCTTTATGAAATCTATAAGCATTAGACATTCATTTTTACTGCGTATTAAAAAGCGCCTGTCTTCTTGTGCCTGATGATATTAAAAAATGCCCTTTTCTGTTTGCTAACTACTTTATTTATTCTGCAGCATCTATTGTTTAGCAGCACAAAACCATTATAGGAATGGATAATTAATAATTTTGTATGATTACAAATATTTAATTTAAGGATTTAATAAAATTAGCTATTCTTCACTATTTTTGCGACGCCTTTTTAGATTTCACTATTTAATAATGCTTTCCAATTTTTGTTTTAAAGAGCGGGAAATCTTAAAATATACATTTATCAAATCAAATGAAATGAAAAAAACCTTACTGTCTGCTCTTTTATTTTGTTCGTTAATAGCTAATGCCCAAGTTGGTATTGGCGTAAGCGTTGCCAACATAGAACCTTCAGCACAACTAGAGGTAAAATCAACTAACAAAGGATTACTAATCCCTCGAATGAACGAAGCACAAAAAAACGCTATCGATAGCCCGGCTACTGGATTATTGGTGTATCAAACAGATGGCACTAGTGGTTTTTACTATTATGACGGCGCATGGAAGCAAGGATTTGGTTCACAAGGTGCTACAGACACGGCCTCCTTGTCCAATCGAATTGACGCTAAGTTAAATAAAACTGACACATCCGCTATGTTGTCAAAATATTTGAGAAAACTTGACACGGCCTCCTTGTCCTATCGAATTAACACCAAGCTAAATAGTTCTGTTATTGATCTTGGTAATCAAACAGGAGTTATCATTTATTGGGATGAAAACTTAAACAAATTTAGAACTCTAGCTCCTGGTACCGCGGGTCAAGTTTTAAAGATGTCCTCAGGGACTAATCCAGTACCAGTATGGGGAACTGATGCAACTACTTCGACTACAGGTTTCTCCCCCTGCGGAACAACCATTACTGACATTGATGGCAACTCCTATAATACCGTTTTGATTGGTTCTCAGTGTTGGACAAAGGAGAATTTAAGAGTGAGAAAATATAATAATGGCACTGCGATTGGATTTAATGCCGTAGGGGGTTATGGTGGTTTTTCTTCCACATGGCAAAATTCAACCATAGGATTACATGCCATTTATGGACATGATAGTACGATCACTACCCCTTCAAACCTCACCAAATATGGCTACTTATACAACTGGTATGCTGTAAAAGGGATATCTACAAATGGTAATATTGCAAGTACTGATACTTTAAACATCTGCCCTGCAGGTTGGCACGTTCCTACTGACGCAGAGTGGACAACTTTGACTACTAATCTTGGTGGAGGAAGCGTAGCAGGCGGTAAGATGAAATCCGTTGGGACTGCCTATTGGAATAGTCCAAATACAAGCGCAACGAATGAAAGTGGTTTTTCCGCTCTTCCAGGTGGTATTCGTATGAATGATGGTAGTTTTTCCGATATTAGTAACTCCGGTTTCTTTTGGAGTGCTACTGAGAACGGCAATAGCAACGCATGGTACCACTCCCTGAGCAACAGCAATGCCAATGTGAGTAGGATTAGCAACAACAAGACAATCGGTGCTTGCGTTCGTTGCATCAGAGATTGAGTTCTTGACTATTTAGTGGGTTGCGGGAATTCCCCTAACGTGTCAGGTTTATTTTTAGGCTTAAACTGCTGTTTTACAACAAGAGATCAGATTTGTAATAGATATATAAATTAACCAGATTCATGCCGGTAGGCAAACCCGAACTTTTTCGCTTTAATTATTCAGGCTTCTGGTCAAAAAGAATTGATGAGGAACACCGTTTAATTTACAGGGTCGCTGATGATGAGATTCAAATTGCAAAATGTCGATTTCATCATGATTAAAAAGAAAAATAGTTGCAACTTTCATTATTAAGGGGAGCAGAAAAAAAGCGGTTAATTACCGCTTTTTTCTCGAGGGTGAGTTGTCTGTACAGACAACCTTTGCCTAATGAAGAGAAGCATTAAGTATTATGGTCCAAGGATTCTGGACTTTTTTAATACGCTCGACCAGGAT
>CAIYUO010000043.1 GCA_903929425.1 uncultured Bacteroidota bacterium | reverse complement strand
GCTAAATATTCTTCAACGAAATTTTCAATCACGAAATCGCCAAACTCATCTCTAATATCTAATATATAATGGGGGAAGCCATTGTTAACTGCGGCTAAACGCGCATCATTAAAGGAGTCAATATTACAACATCCTGTTTCTTTACCGTTTGTGTTACTTGTGGAGTAGTCCCAGGTTTTCATGGTGATTCCCACCACTTCGTAACCTTCGTTATGCAGCATAAGGGCTGCGACTGTACTGTCAATTCCGCCGCTCATGGCGACTAAAACCTTTCCTTTTTTACTCATTTTCTTGGCCAGTTAAAAGTTGGCTTGGCACAAAAGTAGCTCATTTTAGTAAGTTTTTTCTATCTTCACTTTAATATAACGACAAAATTTAAGAAAATGATCAAGTTACAAGTAATCGGAAATTTGGGCAAAGATGCTCAAGTAAACAATGTGAATGGCAAGTCTGTAATCAACTTTAATGTTGCACATACAGAACGTTTTAAAGATGCACAAGGCAATCAAAAAGACAGAACTACATGGGTGGATTGTTCTTATTGGACAGATCGTACTGCAGTAGCTCCTTATTTAAAGAAAGGAACACAGGTGTATGTTGAAGGAACTCCTGATGTAAGAACCTACACCACGGCTGATGGTCGTAATGGTGCTTCCTTAACATTAAGAATTGGATCAGTACAATTATTAGGTGGAAAATCTAACGGTGGCGATAGTCCTGCACCTGATCAAAGTGCTGGCGCTACGTATACACCTAATGCAAGTGCTAGTGCAGGTGATGATAACATGGCAGATGATTTACCATTCTAGTTTTTAACAACTAATTTTATAAGGTGTGCTTCGGTACACCTTTTTTTATGCCTAAATTTGCCAAGAACTGAAAAATATTTTATGAGCGATTCTATATATTCTTATCAACAATTGTATTCATTTTCATTGAATGTTTTTTTGAAAATAGGATGTTCTAATGAAGATGCTACTTTAGCAACTAGTGTTTTATTATCGGCTGATTTAAGAGGAATAGATAGTCATGGAATTGCACGCTTAATTGGTTATGTGCGTTTATGGGAAGCTGGAAGAATTAATGCAACACCCGATATTAAAATAACACATGAAACGCCTTCAACGGCTGTGGTTGATGGTGATAAAGGATTAGGTCTTGTTGTAGCACCAAAGGCCATGCAAATAGCTATTGAAAAAGCAAAGAATGTAGGAACAGGTTGGGTAAGTGTTAAAAATAGTAATCATTTTGGAATTGCAGGTTATCATGCTATGATGGCTTTGTCTCAGGACATGATTGGAATGGCAATGACCAATGCAAGTGCGTTAGTAGCACCTACCTATGCAGCAGAAAAAATGTTGGGAACAAATCCAATTGCAGTTGCGGTTCCTGCAGGAACTGAAGCACCATTTGTTGCTGATTTTGCAACGACTACTGCAGCCAATGGAAAATTGGAAATTGCACAAAGAAAAAATCAACCCATCCCAACTGGTTGGGCACAGGATGCAAATGGAAAACCAAGTAATGATGCACATATATTAAAACAGGGTGGAGCATTATTGCCACTTGGTTCTGAAAAGGATTTAGGAAGTCATAAAGGATATGCATTAGGAAGTATTGTTGATATTTTTAGCGGCGTGTTGAGTGGTGCAAGTTTTGGTCCATGGGCTCCGCCTTTTCCTGCTTACATTCCTATGCCTGAAAATATGCCTGGGGAAGGGTTAGGTCATTTTTTAGGAGCTATGCGAATTGATGCATTTAGACCAGCTCAAGATTTTAAATCCAATATGGATATTTGGTTAAACAGATTCAGGAATGCTAAACCAATTGAAGGACAGGAACGTGTATATGTTGCAGGTGATATAGAGAGAATAATTGAAGCAGAGCGAATGAAATCAGGTATTCCATTGGTAGATGATGTTGTCAATGATTTAAATCAATTGGCCAATAAATTTGCGCTGACTTTATAGACTTTAAATTAAATAAACCTTCATTTAAGGAAGACTAACGGCTGTTTTGGGATTTACTTTTTATCTTTGTTCTCCTATATAATTGAATAATATAAAATGATTATGAAGATAATGAAGTTTGGTGGCACCAGTGTTGGAAAGCCAGAGCGTATGCATCAAGTATCACAATTAATAACTAAAAGTGATGAACCTACGATTGTTGTGTTAAGTGCATTAAGTGGAACTACAAATGCATTAGTTGGTATAAGTGATTTTTTAGCAAAGTCCGATAAAGCTGGCGCTGCGAATCAAATAGAAACATTAGATAAACACTACCGTTCTTTTATTTTAGATTTATTAAAGTCTGAAGCATTAAGAGAAAAAGCAAATTCAATCATTGATGAACATTTTGAATTTTTAAAAATCACACAACGAATTTCATTGAGTGATGCTTTGAACAGAGATATTTTAGCACAGGGTGAATTAATGAGCACCAAATTGTTTTCATTATACTTAGAGCAAGAAAATATTGATCATGCCTTAATTCCAGCATTGGAATTTATGCAATTGGATGCTAATGATGAACCAGACCTTGCTACCATTAAAGGAAAATTAGAAATTGTTTTAGCAGGGCATTCGTCAAAAAAATTATTTATCACACAAGGATATATTTGTCGCAATGCAAAAGGTGAAGTTGATAATTTAAAAAGAGGAGGAAGCGATTATACGGCATCCTTAATTGCTGCAGCAGTGAAAGCTTCAGTTTGTGAAATTTGGACTGATATTGATGGCATGCATAACAACGATCCTCGTGTTGTTGATAAAACAGTTGCTATTGAACAACTAAGTTTTGATGAAGCTGCGGAGTTGGCTTATTTCGGTGCTAAAATTTTACACCCAACTTGTATTTGGCCAGCTCAACAGGAAAATGTACCTGTTAAATTATTAAATACCATGGAGCCGTCAGCTGCGGGCACTGTGATTAAGAAAGAAGCAGGAACAGTTGGTGTGAAAGCAGTCGCTGCAAAAGATGGCATAATTGCTGTTAAAATTAAGAGTAGTAGAATGTTATTGGCGTATGGTTTTTTAAGAAAAATATTTGAAGTATTTGAAAAGTATAAAACTCCGATTGATATGATTACCACATCGGAGGTTGCCGTTTCAGTTACCATTGACAATGATTTGCATTTAGCAGAAATTATAGACGAGTTAAGTACTTTTGCATCTATTGAAGTTGAAAAAGATCAGACTATTGTATCCATTGTTGGAAATGAAATCGCAAAAACTGATTCCATTTTGAAAAATTTATTTGAAGCGATTAATGAAGTGCCAGTAACGATGGTAAGCTACGGAGGAAGTCCTCATAATATCACTTTATTATTACCAAGTACATACAAGACTAAAACTTTGCAATTGGTGAACAAAGGGTTGTTTAATTTATAAGTTATTTTTTAAATTTCTTTCCATCGCTCTCAGCAGTGAATGACGCTTAAAATGACTCCGTTCATCTAAAATTGTGAACTCGCTTCGCTCAGACATGCACAATTTATTACGATGAACTTAAGTCATTTTCTTAACGCTATTCACAAATGTTCGCGATTAGAAAGTATTTTAAAAATAAATGAATAATATTTTCATTTTCGCCAATAAAAAAGAGCCAAATATAGAATTTGGCTCTTTTTCGTAGGATAGTAGTAAAGTTAGATAAATAATAAAGCGTCTCCATAGGAGAAAAAGCGGTATTTATCTTTAATTGCTTTTTTGTAAGCTTCCATCGCTAATTCATAACCTGCAAAAGCGCAAGTCATAATTAATAAACTTGTTTTTGGTAAATGGAAGTTAGTTACTAAACTATCGGCAATATTAAAATTGTAAGGAGGATGTATAAAATGGTTTGTCCAACCTTCAGCAGGTTTTAATAAACGTTGAGCAGTAACGCTGCTTTCCATAGCGCGCATTGCAGTCGTTCCAATAGAACAAACACGGCGGCCATTTTCTTTTGCAGTATTAATAATGCGACAAGCGTCATCATCAATTTTAAAATATTCTGCATCCATTTTATGCTTACTTAAATCTTCCACTTCAATAGGGCGGAAAGTACTTAAGCCAGTATGTAAGGTTACTTCTGCAAAACGAATACCAATAATTTCGGCACGCTTAATCAATTCTTTGCTAAAGTGTAAACCAGCAGTAGGAGCAGCAACAGCACCTTCGTGTTTAGCATAAACAGTTTGGTATCTGTCCTTATCTTCTTCATCTGGTTTGCGCTTAATGTATTTAGGTAATGGTGTTTCACCTAAAAATTCTAACATTTTTTTAAATCCTTCGTCGTCACCTTCCCATAAAAAACGAATCGTACGTCCACGGCTTGTGGTGTTGTCAATTACCTCTGCAACCAATTCTTCGTTTTCGCCAAAATACAATTTGTTACCAACACGAATTTTTCTTGCGGGATCAACAATTACGTCCCATAAACGGTTGGGCTTGTTCAATTCTCTTAAAAGGAATACTTCGATTTTTGCGCCTGTTTTTTCTTTACGGCCATACATTCTTGCTGGGAATACTTTTGTGTTATTCACTACAAAAACATCTTTGTCATCATAATACTCTAATAAGTCCGAGAAATTTCGGTTCTCCATGTGACCATTTTGACGGTTTACAACCATCAATCTGCTGTCTTCTCTACGTTTAGTTGGATACTGTGCGATCAGGTTTAAAGGAAGATCGTACCTGAATTGTGAAAGTTTCATTTGTGTCTATTTTTTTGGTGATAGCCACATTAAGTTTACTACAGCCTTACGGGGCAGTTCGCTTCATGTTACGGCATGAAAATTATGGAGGCAAATGTACAACTTTAGCAGTAATTTTGTTAACCTAAGATTCACACACAAAAACAGCAAATTGTTTTCAAAATTTAGTATTTTGCAAACAATTGTTAGTTTAAAGTGAATAGGACCAAAAACAATTAATTATGCTTAGAGCTAAATGGTGGAAAGTATTGTCTTTTATTTTGTTATTGTACACTTGTACTTATGGATTTTTAGTGAAAGTACCTAGGTTAGATGATCGAATGAAGGAGTCCATTCGCAACTTTTTTTTCCATGTACCCATGTGGTTTGGAATGATGATTTTATTATTTGTTTCATTAGTATATGCAGTTAAATTTTTAAGATCGGGTAACATCGTACATGATGTATATTCATATGCTTATGCCTCAATGGGATTAGTTTTTGGCACTTTAGGAATTATTACTGGTGCTTTTTGGGCAAATTATCAATGGGGAAGTCCATGGGTAGGAGATCCAAAACAAAATGGCGCTGCGATTGCGTTACTCATTTATTTTGCCTACTTCGTATTGCGTGGAAGTTTAATTGATATGGAAAAGCGTGCACGTTTATCGGCTGTTTATAATATTTTCTCCTTTTTCATGTTGTTTCCAACACTTTGGATTTTACCAAGACTCACTGAATCACTGCATCCTGGCGGCCAGGGTAGTGAAGGCAATCCAGGAATGAATGGAAAGGATATGACAGCCAGCATGCGCACTGTATTTTATCCAGCAGTAATTGGTTGGACTTTATTAGGTGTTTGGATAAGCACTTTAAGAATTCGTTTACAATTATTGCAATTGAAAAAAGAAGGGCTTTTATAAATCCAATAAAAAATTTTAAAATAATACTTATATGTTCAATTTATTACAAACACAGGTAGCAAACAATGAAAGTTTCATGGTTCAAGATGGAAAAATTTATTTAGTCATGACCATTGTTTCAATCATATTAATTGGCTTGTTTATTTATGTGGCAAGCATTGACCGAAAAATTACTCAAATAGAAAATAAATAATTAACTAATCATTTAAATTATCATAGTATGTCAACGGAAAAAGAATATAGTTTTTTTCAAAGTGTTGAAAAAAGTTTCGACAAAGCATCAAAATATACTTCATGGGAAACAGGAATTTTAGAACAAATTAAAGCGTGTAATAGTATTTATAGCATGAAATTTCCTGTAAAGATGGATGATGGGCGTATTGAAGTTATTGAAGCATATCGTGTTCAACACTCACAACATAAATCACCTTGTAAGGGCGGTATACGCTTTAGCATGGCAGTGAATCAGGATGAGGTAATGGCATTGGCAGCTTTAATGACCTATAAATGTGCGATTGTTAATGTGCCATTTGGAGGAGCTAAAGGGGGCATCAAAATTAGTCCAAGAACATTAAGTCCGTATGAATTAGAAAAGATAACAAGAAGATATACTTCAGAATTAGTTAAGAAAAATTTTATTGGACCTGGTATTGATGTGCCAGCGCCGGATTATGGAACAGGTGAAAGAGAAATGGCTTGGATAGTGGATACTTACCAATCGCTAAAACCAGGTGAGATTGATGCTGCAGGTTGTGTGACAGGTAAGCCTATTTCGTTAGGAGGTGTAAGAGGTCGTAAGGAAGCAACAGGATTAGGGGTATTTTATGGTGTAAGAGAAGTTTGTTTAATACCTGATGTAATGGCTAAAGCTGGTTTATCGGTGGGAATTGAAAATAAAAATGTAATTGTTCAAGGTTTAGGTAATGTAGGTTATTACACTGCTAAATTCTTTAGAGAGCATGGTGCTAAAGTAATTGCCATTGCTGAATATGAAGGCGCTATTTATTGTAAAGACGGATTAAATGAAGAAGAGGTATTCCAACATCGCAAAGCAACAGGAAGTATTTTAAATTTTCCGGGTGCAACGAATATTGAAAAAAGTAGTGATGCATTAGAAATGGAATGTGATATTTTAATTCCTGCAGCATTGGAAAATGTAATTGATGGTAATAATGCACCGCGTATTAAAGCAAAAATTATTGGAGAAGCTGCAAATGGTCCTTTAACGCCTGAGGCGGATGAAATATTCACACAAAGAGGTATTTTAGTAATCCCAGATATGTATTTAAATGCGGGTGGTGTTACTGTTTCCTATTTTGAGTGGTTGAAAAATTTAAGTCACGTTCGTTATGGACGTTTAGAGAAAAGATTTACAGAGAATGCAAACATTCATATATTAAATCAAATAGAAGATTTAACAGGTAAAAAAGTTTCAGATACTGAAAAATCAATTATTGCACATGGTCCTGATGAAATTGATTTGGTGCATAGCGGATTAGAAGAAACCATGATTACTGCAACTAGGGAAATTATGGACATTTGGAAAGCCAATCCTTCAATACCTGATATGAGAACAGCAGCTTATGTTTGCGCGATTAACAAAGTGGGTACATCATATGCTGAATTAGGTATTTTCCCATAGTAGGAAAATATTATAAATATGCGGGGAAATTTTGCATTGCATGCAGTTTCCCCGTTATTATTTGTGCCCCCACTGTATCATGACCATTGGTAGCTATTAAATATTGAGCTTCTAATACCTGTTGGTATTGATATAGCTGCGCAATTGTTTTGTCGTTGATGGCTACATTTGCTTCCTTACATTCAATAATCATCCAAGGTTTATCCTCTCTATAAATTAATATGTCAAACCTTTTAGTGAGCTCGCCTAATTGAATCGATTTTTCTATAGCAATTAGTGCAGCAGGATATTGACATACTTGATGGAGGTATTGTAATACGTTTTGACGTACCCATTCCTCGGGAGTAAGCGCAACCCATTTTTTTCTAAAGGGATCGAATATTTGATCTTTTGCTTGATCACCCATATATCCATCTTCATATGGGCGCAGTTTAAAGGGATATTGAGGGTAATTAATTTCCATCATTTATAAGTCCAATAAAATTTGTAATTTCAGGTACTAACCTATTTCAAAGATAAGCTTATGAAAACGAAAGAAGAAATTGTAAATAATTGGTTGCCAAGATACACTGGTGAAAGTATAGATCAATTTGGTAAGTATATCTTATTAACCAATTTCAGCAACTATGTAAATATGTTTGCTGAGTGGAATGGAGTGGAAGTGATAGGGAGAGATAGACCCATGCAATGTGCAACTGCGGAAGGTATTACGATTATTAATTTTGGAATGGGAAGTCCAGGTGCTGCAACCATTATGGATTTATTAACTGCAATTCAACCAGAGGCTGTTTTGTTTTTAGGTAAATGCGGTGGTCTGAAAAAAAGAAATACGATTGGTGATTTAATTTTACCAATCGCAGCCATCAGAGGCGAGGGTACATCAAATGACTATTTCCCAGCTGAGGTACCAGCACTTCCTGCATTCGCATTGCAAAAAGCAATTTCAACAACCATTCGTGATAACAATGTGGATTATTGGACAGGCACAGTTTATACAACCAATAGACGTGTTTGGGAACATGATGATGAGTTTAAAGAATATTTGACCAAACTTCGTGCTTATGCAATTGATATGGAAACAGCTACTATTTTCACGGTTGGTTTTTATAATAAAATTCCTACGGGTGCCTTATTGTTAGTGAGTGATTCTCCGATGATTCCAGAAGGTGTAAAAACAGAAGCGAGTGATAGTAAAGTAACCGCAGCATTTGTAGCAAGACATTTAAAAATAGGAATAGACTCATTAAAGCAATTAATCAATAACGGCCAAACCGTTCGTCACCTTCAGTTTTAATCCTTCCATAGGAACGGGAAAAGGATATAGGCGAGTGCTATAATCATAATATCAAATCCTACTAACATACCCATTAATTGGGGTAAGCCATTTTGAACAACATCGGCAAAAGCGATATTGGCGATGCGCATTAATATTAATATTTGTGGAATAATTAATGGGAAACCTAAAATAGCCATGATAGCCGATGGTTGTTGTGCTTTAGCGGCAATGGCTGCAAGAAAACTAAATACAAGGCTAAGACTTATACCGCCTAAGCAACTAATTCCAAAAAACAATAAACTATGTTGTAATGGATTTCCTAATAAGAGAGTAAAAAGCAATAAGCTTAATCCTGTCATTAGTACCATTAAAATACTATTGTATATAAGTTTGGATAAAATAAAATGTATTGGGCTTGCAATGCTATAAAAATAAAGCATTCGTCCACGTCCTTCTTGTAAAAAACTTCTTGCTACTGCGTTGATGCAAATAAATAATAAAATCACCCAAAATAAACCGTTCCAAACCTTGTCATCAGGTTGTCCCATGGTTAAATAAATAACAAATGTAGTAGAAGCGATATAAAGTAAAATTCCAAAAAAGGTATACTGTTGGCGAAATTCCAAAAGCAAATCTTTTTTTAAGAGCGTAAATATATTTTTTACTTGCTCGCGCATATTCTGCATCTTGGTTCGTAATTATTTTTTTCTCCTAATACCACTGTGCCATCTTCCTCGCTCGTACGATAGGAGATATTTGCTAAGTGACCACATTGTACACAAATGGCATGCAACTTAGTAATAAAATCACCAATAGAAAGTAACTGAGGCATTGGTCCAAATGGTTTACCCAAGTAGTCCATATCTAATCCTGCAACAATAACTCTTTTTCCTTGCATAGCTAGTTGTTCTGCAACACGAATAACATCTTCATCAAAAAATTGGGCTTCATCAATTCCTACTACATCAGCGTTTTCGGCAAGTAATAATATTTTGCTTGAATGGTCAACAGGTGTTGAGTGAATTGAATTAGCATCATGACTTACAACATTGTTTTGATCATATCTTGTGTCAAAAGCTGGCTTATAAATTTCTACCTTTAAGTTTGCAATTTTCGCACGTTTTAATCGTCTAATTAATTCCTCAGTTTTTCCGCTAAACATACTCCCACAGATGACTTCTATAAATCCTCTTTTTTCACCTCTTATATTTTGTTCAATAAACATTTGCTTTCTTAATTATATTTTCAATTTAATTCATTCAAAAGTAAACAATACTTCCTTAAGGCTTGTCTAATTGTATATCAATTTCTTTCATTGTTTTTTTGGTCGCTCCTGTATTGCTTTCAATATAATCGCTTGCATTATTGCTAACTTGTTCATAACAGCCAGCAGTATTTAATAATTCCTCTAAATGCATTACTAATTCAGCTTCATTTTTTATGATGAAGCCGCCATTACTATTTCTTAATCCAATTGCCTCTTTATATTTTATATCGTTATTACCCCATATTACTGGAATGCCAAAAGCAGCAGGCTCTAAAACATTATGTACTCCGTCTTTTCCAAATCCGCCTCCAACATAACTTATATAAGCATATTGATATAAGGTCCTAAGTAATCCAATTTTATCAACGATTAACACAATTGGTTTTGAATATTTTATACCGCTCTGTAATAGTTCGCTAAGTGTTATTGCATTCGTAAAAATTTTCTTAGTTGATGCAATACTTTTTTCATCAACATGATGTGGTACGATGATCCAGTTAAACTGCGTAAAGTGAGCAGTGGTCTTAAATAAGATAAGTTCATCATCCTTCCAAGTACTCCCTGCAATAATATTTTTATGATTACTCAGCAGCTGCATCCAATCAATTGAATTCAATTCCTTTGATGTGTGGTAAACTCGATCAAAGCGCGTATCTCCACTTATAAATAGCCTAGTTTTTTTAATGATGGGTGCCACTAATTCATACATATCTTCGTCTTGTAAAAGAATGCTCGAAAATAGAGAAAGCATTTTTTTGTAAAAACCACCATACCATTTAAAAAATATTTGATTAGGTCTAAATATTGCGGATGCTAATATGGTTGGAATTTTTCTATTTCTTGCTTCTGTTAAATAATAAAACCAAAATTCATATTTAATAAATACAATTAATTTTGGATTGACTGCATCCATAAATTTAACTGCATTTCCAGGACTATCAAATGGGAGGTAAGTAACAGCATCAACTGAAGGATCATTTTGTCGATATATATATCCTGATGGTGAAAAAAAAGTAACCCAAATTTTATAATGAGGATGCTTTAGTTTGATGGCTTCAATAATAGGTAACCCTTGTTCAAATTCACCGAAGGAGGCGGCATGAATCCAAATGATTGGGAACCCGGATATTTTTTTTTGTTTTTTCTCAATTTCAGCCCAAACCCCATTTTGTCCAATGGTCCATTGCTTGGCTTTTTGATTAAACAAGCCAAGCCATTTAGCAATTTTAGGATATGTAAATAAGAATAGGTTATACAATAACATGTAAAGGGGGTTCTAGGGGCAAAAATCAGTCTTTTTATTGTAATTTTACTAAAATTTATAGGATGCGAAAAATTCAGATGGTTGACACCAAAACGCAGTATTTAGCGATTAAAGATCAAGTTGATACTGCAATTCATGATGTTTTGGATTCAGCTGCCTATATAAATGGAAAAGCTGTTAAGGATTTTTCACAGCATTTAGGCTCATATTTAGGGGCTGATCATGTTATACCATGTGCAAATGGAACCGACGCTTTACAAATTGCCATGATGGCTTTAAACCTTCAACCTGGGGATGAAGTAATCACACCATCATTTACTTATATCGCAACAACCGAGGTAGTGGCTTTGTTAAAATTAACGCCTGTTTTTGTCGACGTTGATCCGGTAACTTATTGTATGGATATTGAAAGTTTAAAAAAAGCAATAACTCCAAAAACAAAAGCGATTGTACCAGTGCATTTATATGGACAAGCAGCACCTATGGAACAAATTATGGCAATAGCAAAACAACATAATATTTATGTAATTGAGGATAATGCACAAGCCATTGGATGTGATTATACATTCTCGGATGGCACCAAAAAGAAAACAGGTACCATTGGACATATTGGAGCTACCTCTTTTTACCCAAGTAAAAATTTAGGTGCATTTGGAGACGGGGGAGCATTATTTACCAATGACAAAGCATTGGCTGATAAAATGGCGATGATTGCAAACCACGGTCAATCAGAAAGATATTATCATGATGTAGTGGGATGTAATTCAAGATTAGATTCCATACAAGCGGCTATTTTAAAAATTAAGTTGGCGCATTTGAATGAGTATAGCAAAGCAAGACAAGCAGTTGCGAAATATTATTCGCATGCATTTTCGAGTATTGAACAAATTGTAATACCCGCGACTGCTGATTATACTACACATGTTTTCCATCAATACACCATGCAGTTAAAAGGGGTGGATAGGGATAAATTTATAGCACATTTAGCAGCTAAGGACATTCCATGTATGATTTATTATCCAGTGCCTGGTCATTTACAAAAAATGTTTGGTGGTCAAAATAATCAACACTTGGATTTGCCAGTTACAAACACATTAACGCCATGTGTTTGTTCATTACCCATTCACACTGAAATGGACGCGGAACAGTTAGCTTACATTGTTGAAGGCGTTAAATCATTTTTTAATTAATAATATTTACAAATGAGAATAACAGTTGTAGGTACAGGATATGTTGGATTGGTGACAGGCACTTGTTTTGCAGAAACAGGAAACAAGGTTACTTGTGTAGATATCAACAAAGCAAAGGTGGACAAATTAAGTGCCGGACAAATCACCATATACGAGCCAGGACTCGAAAAGATTTTTTTAAGAAATATTAAAGAGGAGCGTTTAAAGTTTTCGACTGAATTGGAGGAAGCGATAGAGGATGCTCAAATAATTTTTTTAGCATTGCCAACACCTCCGGGAGCAGATGGAAGTGCTGATTTAAAATATGTATTGGGCGTAGCGGATCATTTGGGTAAAATTTTAAAAGGCTATAAAGTCATTGTCAATAAAAGTACCGTTCCAGTGGGTACTGCAGATAAAGTAAAAGCAGCTATTGCAAAAAACTACCAAGGTGAATTTGATGTGGTGAGTAACCCTGAGTTTTTAAGAGAGGGTGTGGCGGTAGATGATTTTATGAAACCTGATCGTGTGGTGGTAGGAACGAAGTCAGATAGAGCAAAAAAATTAATGAGTGAATTATATGCACCATTTGTAAGACAAGGTAACCCGGTTATTTTTATGGACGAGCGTAGTTCGGAGTTAACGAAGTATGCAGCGAATAGTTTTTTAGCTACAAAAATATCTTTCATGAATGAAGTGGCTCAATTATGTGAGCGTATGGGTGCGGATGTAGATATGGTAAGACGAGGAATTGGAAGTGATGACAGAATTGGGAAGCGTTTTTTATTCCCAGGTATTGGATATGGAGGAAGTTGTTTTCCAAAGGATGTACAGGCATTAATCATGTCATCGGATGAAGTGCGTTATGAATTTGAGATTTTGAAAGCAGTTGAAAAAGTGAATGCCAATCAAAAGTTACATTTAGTAGAAAAAATAAAAAAGTACTTTAACAATAATTTACAAGGCAAGCACTTTGCTTTATGGGGACTTGCTTTTAAGCCTAACACGGATGATATCAGAGAAGCACCCGCATTGAGTATCATTGACTCGTTAACCAAAGCAGGTGCGACTATTACTTCCTTTGACCCAGAAGCCATGCCAAATGTGAAAGGACAAATTGGTGATAAAATCAAATATGCATCCAATCAATACCAAGCATTAGAAGGTGCTGATGCTTTATTAATTGCAACAGAGTGGAGTGAGTTTAGAACGCCTGATTTTGAGCGCATGGAACAGTTGATGGCAAATAATAAAATCATTTTTGATGGTCGTAATTTATTTGATGTGGCAAAAATGAATGAATTAGGTTATCATTATGAAAGTATTGGAAGAGCGGATACTAAAATTTAATCCAGCAACTAAATACTTTATAAATAAACAATAGAATGAGTCAAAAAAGAATTTTAATTACAGGAGCTGCCGGATTTTTAGGATCGCATTTAAGTGATCGCTTTATAAAGGAAGGTTACTATGTAATTGCTATGGATAATTTAATTACAGGTGACTTACAAAATATTGAACATTTAAGAACTAACCCCAATTTTGAGTTTATACATCATGATGTTACAGAGTATATAAATATTGAAGGATCGCTTGATTATATTTTACATTTTGCATCTCCAGCAAGTCCCATTGACTATTTAAAAATTCCTATTCAAACCTTGAAAGTAGGAGCCATGGGGACACATAATTGTTTGGGTTTGGCTAAAGCAAAAGGGGCAAGAATATTGGTAGCAAGTACAAGTGAAGTATACGGGGATCCGTTAGTGCATCCACAAACAGAGGAGTACTGGGGCAATGTAAATCCTGTTGGTCCAAGAGGGGTGTACGATGAGGCAAAACGATATATGGAAAGTATCACCATGGCTTATCATACTTTCCACCATGTTGAAACAAGAATCATTCGCATTTTCAATACTTATGGTCCTAGAATGAGATTAAATGATGGAAGAGCTTTACCTGCATTTATTGGTCAAGCTTTAAGAGGTGAGGATATGACCGTTTTTGGTGATGGTTCACAAACAAGAAGCTTTTGTTATGTAGATGATTTAGTGGAAGGTATTTACAGGTTATTGTTAAGTGATTATGATATGCCAGTGAATATAGGCAACCCCAATGAAATAAGCTTAAAGGATTTTGCGGAAGAGGTATTGAAGTTAACGGGGTCAACTGTAAAAATTATTTACAAGGACTTACCTGTTGACGATCCAAAACAAAGACAGCCAGATATTACCAAGGCAAAAACCATTTTAGGATGGGAGCCAAAAATAGATCGTGCCGAAGGATTAAAAAGAACTTACGATTACTTTAAAGCCTTACCTCCAAGTGAGTGGACGAAACTTCCTAAAGAATTTACTTCAAAATAGTTTCAACATTTATTTAATTAAACGATTCTTAATCCATGTCAATACAAAAAGTTTTAGTTTCTGGTGCCAATGGACAATTGGGTTGGGAAATAGCACAAGCAGCTAAATTGTTTCCAAATTTCGAGTTTGTATTTGTGGATAGAAACGCAATGGATTTATCCAATTCCAATGAATTATCAGGTATTGTAAGCTTGTTTGCACCTGATGCAATAATCAATACGGCAGCCTATACTGCAGTAGATAAAGCTGAAACAGAAAATGAATTAGCGTATGCTATTAATGCCGAAGCGGTGGCTACTTTAGCTAGTATTGCAAAACAAAAAAATATCCCCTTTATTACTTATTCAACGGATTATGTTTTTAATGGTAATGCTAATAGTCCGTATTTAACAGATACTAAACTAGACCCTGTTAATTTTTATGGGAAGACAAAGGCCGATGGGGAACAAATGGCATTGGCTGAAAATGAAAACACAATTATTATAAGAACGTCATGGGTGTTTAGTAGTCATGGGAATAATTTTGTAAAAACCATGATGCGATTAATGAAGGAACGTGACGCATTAAATATTGTTGGTGATCAAAAGGGTCGTCCAACTTATGCAAAGGATTTAGCGCATGCAACCATTCAAATTTTAATTGCCTTAAATGAAGGAAAACAAATAAGCGGTATTTATCACTATGCCAATGCAGGTGAGACTACTTGGTTTGGTTTTGCAGAGAAAATTAAGGATTTAGCCGGGCTTGAATGCGATTTAAAGGCAATCACTTCGGATCAGTTTCCGACACCAGCCAAAAGACCAAATTACTCAGTATTGGATACACACAAAATTGAAAATGATTTAGGGATTGAAATTCCTTCTTGGGAAATTGCCTTAAAACAATGTATTGATCAATTAACATAATCCCTTCACTATTTCAACAAACATGACAAAGGAATCACTCTTAAAGGATTTAATGCATGATACTTATGTCATGATAAAACCTTCGCCCTTGCATGGTATAGGGGTTTTCGCTATTAGAGATATTCAGAAGGGTACAAGAAATATATTTTCTCAAGGAGTAGGCGAGTGGATTAAATTAACGATTGCCGAAGTGGAGGCCCTGCCTAAACATTCAAAGGATTTAGTTGAAAACCATTGTTTATTCGACGAAGACTTTTATTACGTTCCCGATTATGGTTTTAAATTAGTGGACTTAGTGATTTATTTAAATCATTCAGATACACCCAATGTTGTTTCCATAAATGAAGGTGAATATTTTGAAGCCATCACAGATATTAAAGCTGGCGAGGAGTTACTAGTGGACTATGGGACGATTGTTGAAAGTAAGGATTAGTTATTCTTACTTTTTCAGCTTTTATTACTCGTATACTTTGCTAATTTCTTTCCTAATTTTTGTTCTATTAATTGTTGAGTTAGCCAAGAGTAAAAAACCAAAATGGTAAGTACTATTAATATGCAGATTATTTTTTTAAAATCACTATTAGGCATCTTAATCCATTTGAACAACTTAGGTATCATAAATCCAATAATCAAGGCTTGATTCAAATAGACTGAGTAAGATATTTTTCCTAAGAATTGCAAAGGGCTAGTCGCTAATAATTTGCTAATGAATCCATTTGTTTTTATAAGTATGAAAATTGAGCATGCAAATACAATTGGAATCAGGAATTGTATCAATAAATTTAAAGTTGTATTGATTGAAGATAAGTGGTAAAGTAAAAACATAATAAATAGGACAGTTAATGGTATCAGCCACTCATAATATTTGGAAATGTTTATTTTTCTATTGGATAAAACAAAAATAATATAGCCAAGGTTAAAGCAAGCAAGACCTCTAATAAAGCCAAAGGAGCCAGTTTGGAAATAATTTTGTTGATAAGCCAATATTCCGAAGCAAGCAATGGTTATAGCTAATATTAAATATGTTTTCTTTTTACGTATTGCAATAAGAGAGCAAATACCAAAAGCAATATAGGAAATCATTTCGCTTGATATTGACCAAGAAGGATAATTCATTCCTATTCCAGATCCTAAAATAGGAGTGGAGTTTGTAAGTAATAAAGTATCCAGCGCTAGCTTTATATTTTTTTCATCAAAAAACGGGTGCACGAAATACCAATACATTAGGGTTGAAAATAATAATAGTGGGTATAAGCGGATAAATCTTTTCAATAGAAATTGAAAGAATGTGTTACCTGAAATTATTTTTTCATGGTAGGTTAAGGTTATCACATAGCCACTAAGTATAAAAAAGAAATCTACAAAAATGAATGAAGTTCGAACGAAGAAATTATTTACCAGGGCAGATGGCGCATTATTGATATTAAAATGAAATAGCACCACAAATAGGGCGAATAGTCCTCGGAGACCGTCTAGTTTGTGGATGCGTTGCATAGGGTCAAAATTAATCCTTTTCAATAGGAAAATCCCAGCATATAAAAGGATTAGCTCCCTGCGGTCGCTGATCCTTTTATTTTGGAAAATCCCAGCATAAATGGATAGGCCTCGCGTTGCTCGGCCATCCTTTTCAATAGGAAAATCCCAGCATAAAAAAAGTTATCATTAGTTGTAAGTTCTTTGAACTTCCCACTAATGCTATTTTATTGCGCTCATTGCTAGATTCAAGCAAATTGTTTCACAATTTTAACAATGTACCATCAATCCAAAATTCAAGCAAGCTTGATTTTGCCTTTCTGCTACATTGTATTCGCTTCGCTCTATGCTAGATCTATCCATTCGCCCAATAAAAAAAACCGCAACTTTCGTTGCGGCTTCTTTTTTCTTTGGTTGCCTGACCTGGATTCGAACCAAGACAAACTGCACCAAAAACAGTCGTGCTACCGTTACACAATCAGGCAATCCCTATGCCATTCTTTGAATGGAGTGCAAAAATAGGGGTCGGGGCAAAATTTTCCAAATTTTTATGTCATTTGCTGACATTATTATCATTTTGTACTAACTTATAATGCTATTTATATTTCAAAACTTAAACGATGTGTATTATGAACAGTAAATTAATGCTTTTGACCGCTTTTATGGGTTGTTTATTCCTGCTTTCATTTAGAGGGGATAAAAAGAAAAAAATTTTATTTTTTGGTGACTCCATTACTCAGGCGGGTGTAAAGGAAGGTGGTTATATTGATGTTTTAAATAAAGAAATCAATAAAAAAGGGCTTTCAAATAAATATGAATTAGTAGGAGCAGGTGTTAGTGGAAATAAAATTTATGATTTGTACTTACGTTTAGAAACAGATGTACTTGCACAAAAACCCGATGTGGTTGTAATTTGGGTAGGTGTTAATGATGTATGGCATAAATCAAGTCATAGTACAGGAACCGATTATGATAAATTTGGAAAATTTTACGATGCAGTAGTAAAAAAGTTGCAAGCTAATGGAATACAGGTAATTGTTACCACCCCAGCTGCAATTGGAGAGCGCAATGATTTTTCAAATACACAAGACGGAGATTTAAATATGTATAGTAATTGGATTCGACAATATGCAGTAGAAAATAAATTAGGACTGGTTGATTTAAGAAAAACGTTTCATGAATATAGCGTAGCTAATAATCCCAAGAATGAAGAAGCAGGAATTTTAACAACTGATAGAGTGCATTTAAATGAAAAAGGAAATGCTTTTGTAGCAGCTGAAATGTGGAAGGCTATTCAATAGCAATAAATCACTGTAAGACATATAAGAGCCTCCTATTTATTTAGGAGGCTTTTTATTTTAAACCTTTTAATGCTATTTACTAATTACTTAATTAGTTCATTAAATTAAGTTATAGATGAATAGTTAACTAGCTATTACTAAATAATAATTCTTTTTTCCTTTTTGCAATAACATATATTTTCCTTGTAATAATTGGGCCTTTGTAACTATAGTAAATTCAGTATTAATTTTTTCTTTATTAATGCTTAAGCCTCCCGCTTGCCACATTTTACGGGCTTCGCCTTTGCTTGGGAAAATTTGCGTATCGGCTAATAAACTAACTAAATCATAGCCATCATTTAATTGAGCAAGGGTAACATTTACAGTAGGTACACCTTCCATTACTTGTAATAGTTGCTCTTCATTTAAGGATTGTAAAACCTCGGTAGTGGCATTGCCAAATAATATTTCAGTAGCACTAATAGCGAATTTTAAATCTTCTTCACTATGCACAAATTTAGTAAGTTCAGCTGCTAAAGCCTTTTGTAAGGTTCTTAATTGTGGAGCAGTTGTATGTTCGGCAATTAAAGCATCAATAACGGATGGTGACAATAAAGTAAATATTTTAATCCATTTGGTAGCATCCTCATCACTTGCATTTAACCAGAATTGGTAAAATTGATAAGGCGATGTTTTCTTTGCATCTAACCAAACATTTCCTTTTTCTGTTTTACCAAATTTTCCGCCATCGGCTTTGGTAATTAATGGACAAGTAAATGCAAATGCTTCACCTCCTGTTTTGCGACGAATTAATTCAGTACCTGTAGTGATATTGCCCCATTGGTCACTACCACCCATTTGTAGCTTACAGTTTTTGTTTTGATACAGCCAGTAAAAATCATAACCCTGCACTAATTGGTAAGTGAATTCGGTAAAGCTCATGCCGGTATCGCCTTCAATTCTTTTTTTTACACTATCCTTTGCCATCATGTAATTCACCGTAATATGCTTACCTACATCTCTAATAAAATGAAGGAAATTAAAATCCTTAAACCAGTCATAGTTATTAACTAATTCTGCTGCGTTTTTTGCACCGCTATTGAAATCTAAGAAATGTGATAATTGTTTTTTAACGCCAGCAATATTAAAAGCTAAAGTTTCTTCACTTAATAAATTACGTTCTTCACTTTTTCCGCTAGGATCGCCCACCATGCCAGTTGCACCACCTACCAAAGCAAAAGGTTTGTGACCTGCTTTTTGTAAATGCACTAAAAGTAAAATAGGCACTAAGCTACCAATATGTAAACTATCGGAAGTGGGGTCAAATCCTATGTAACCAGATACCATCTCTTTTTCAAACAATTCCTCCGTGCCTGGCATAATATCTTGAATCATACCTCTCCAGCGTAGTTCTTGAACTAATGTCATATTTTAATACTTTCAGCAAATTTAACTATTAAAAGCAATAATTTTACATCATGAACCCAACAACGCAAACAATTGGTGAAGGAACTAGGATAATGAACTTTTTGCTGGACACCATAATTATTTGTTTTCTCAGCTATTTCATTTATAAGTGGTATAATTTTTATGCTTTTTATGGATATTTTAAACCCGTTAGGTATGGCTATTTTTTCTTTGCTACCACATGGGTATATACCTTTTTATTTGAATTATTGTTTTGTAGAACCATTGCAAAAATGATTACAAAAACAAAAGTGATTTCTACCAATGGAAAACGTCCTAATATATTTCAGTTTTTGATTAGGGCCACTTTGCGAACATCCTTGGTTACGATGGTTGGATTGGCATGGAATGACCAACCGCTTCACGATACTTTTTCTAAAACAGTATTGATTTCAACAGGTAAATAAATCATTCCTTAATTCGCAACCTTTCCTATAAAGGGTGCTTGTACATTTGTAAAATTTTTTGAATGGCTAAGATTGGTATTAATATTGCAACGGGTAGTTTACAACAAGCTGAAATGATTGTTGGCATTGATTTAGGTACGACTAATAGTTTGGTGGCCATTATTCATCCCGAAACAAAACAGCCTACTGCTTTAAAAGAGTTTGATGGTAGTAGCATTGTGCCAAGCGTGGTGCATTTTGATTCTTATGGAAATGTAGAAGTAGGAGAGCGTGCGAAACCTTTTTTAGAAGCTGACCCTAAAAACACCATTTTTAGTGCGAAGCGTTTAATGGGAAAAAGTTATAAGGACATTCAAACCCATCAGGACTTTTTTGCTTACAAAGTGATTGACGACAATACCGATAGTTTAGTGAAAGTACAGGTAGGAAATAAGTTTTATTCTCCGATTGAATTAAGTTCTTTCATTATAGAGGAGTTAAAAAAACGTGCTGAGCATATTTTAAAAACACCGGTTACAAAAGCGGTTATAACAGTACCCGCATATTTTAATGATGCTCAAAGACAAGCAACGCGTGATGCAGGAAAATTAGCGGGTTTAGACGTTTTACGCATTATCAATGAACCAACAGCAGCAAGCCTTGCCTATGGATTGGGATTAAATCCAACGGAGGAAAAAACCATAGCAGTGTATGATTTAGGGGGAGGTACATTTGATATTTCTATTTTAAGAATTGCAGGTGGAATATTTGAAGTGTTAAGTACTAATGGAGACACCTATTTAGGAGGTGATGATTTAGATAGAGCCATTATAGAATATTGGATGAAAAATTGGTTGATGAATGATTTAGACCAACACAAGGAACTAAAACAACAATTAAGACTTGCAGCAGAAAAAGCAAAAATTCATTTATCAAACAATGAAATTTTTGAAACAGAATTTGCAGGAGAAAAACTATCAATTACTAAAGAAACTTTTGAATCTTTAGTACAACCTATTGTAAATAAAACAATGGACTGTTGTCGAAACGCTATGAAGGACGCGGGTTTACAAGTTTCTGATATTAATACAGTGTTAATGGTGGGTGGAAGTACACGCGTTCCATTGGTTAAAAAAACAGTCGGTACATTTTTTAATCAAGAAGTTAATGATTCAGTTAATCCTGATGAAGTAGTTGCTTTAGGAGCCGCCGTGCAAGCCGATATTTTAGCGGGCAATAATCAGTCCATGTTACTATTGGATATTACACCTTTAAGCTTGGGCATAGAAACGATGGGTGGATTGATGGATGTTTTATTGCCAAGAAATTCAAAAATACCAACGAAAGCTGGCAGACAATATACTACGCAAAAAGACGCTCAGTCAGGAATTCAAATTGCTGTATATCAAGGAGAGCGTGATTTAGTGAAAGACAATAGAAAGTTAGGAGAGTTCACTTTAACAGGTATTCCAGCGATGCCAGCAGGACTTCCTAAAGTTGATGTGAGTTTTTTAATTAATGCCGATGGCATTTTACAGGTGAGTGCTAAAGAATTAAGGAGTGGGGTGACACAAAGTATTGATATTAAACCTCAATATGGTTTAACTGACGAAGAGGTAGAACAACGTTTAATGGACAGCATTACACATGCTAAAGAGGATATCGCGACAAGGGCTTTAGTTGAAGCTAGAACAGAAGCAGAGCAAATTTTATCAGTTACAGAGAAGTTTTTGACTAAAAATGCTTCCATATTAAATAAGGAGGAATTAATGGCATCGGCAAATGCTATGCAAGCGTTACAATTGGCTATTACCATGGAAGACAAGAACTTAATTCAATCAAAAACTGAGGAATTAAACGAAGTTACTCGACCATTTGCCGAGCGTGCCATGGATCAAGCCATATCAGGAGCATTGAAAGGGAAGGACATTCAAACTGGGATGTAAACGGGGTAAATATAAATTTGCACAGAAATTTGGATAATTCAACAAGAATCCTATCTTTGCTTTCCAAATTTCCCACACCTTTTTAAAAATATAAAGGTTAGGAAATTCAATTTCATTTTTTTTAAAAAAACGCCTGAGGAGGTATATATTATGTTAATTATAGATTCAAAAGACTGCGAAAACATCGACAAAGCACTTAAAAAGTACAAGAAGAAATTCGAAAAAAGTAAAACTTTAGTGAACTTACGTGCACGTCAAGCATTTGTGAAACCATCGGTTAAACGTCGTTTCCAAGTATTGAAAGCGATATACAAGCAACAGATTTTCTCTGGTAAAATAGAGGGATAATTTTTTCATCGTCTTCACTCAAACATATTTAAGACTCAACTTTGGTTGGGTCTTTTTTTTGTCCCCCTTGCAGCTTCTTTGTTTCTTTGTATCTTTATATAGCAATGATTTCACAAACCCGCTATACACCGCTGAATGCTTTCTTAGCATATCTTCAGTTTGAGAAGCGTTATTCTATTCATACCATTACTGCTTATTCAAATGACCTTATTCAGTTTTTTGATTTTATTGAAACGCAGTATGATGGTATAGCCATTAATCAAATTTCAGGTACCATGGTGCGTTCCTGGCTGGCTGGGATGAAGGAGGATGAGATGACAGGGAAAACATTGAATCGTAAAATATCTTCCTTAAAATCGTTTTTTAAATATCAGATACAGCAGGGACAATTGGTGAAAAGCCCTATGGAAACAGTCATCAGCCCAAAAGTAAATAAGCGATTACCAGTTTTTGTCGCTGAAAATGACATGGAACAGCTATTCACAAATTTAGCTTTTGCAGAAGGGTGGAAGGGGTTTACTGAAAAAATGGTGATTCAGCTTTTTTATGCAACTGGAATGCGTTTAAGCGAATTAATTAATTGCAAAGAAAATCAATTAGATATATCAAAGAGAATTGTAAAAGTATTGGGTAAAGGAAACAAAGAAAGGATGATTCCAATTAGTCCTGAATTAGCTCAGGAGCTTAGTGACTATATAAATCAAAAGCCTGAAGAAGCTACAGGTAATCCTCATTTATTTGTAAATGAAAAAGGTAAAGCATTACAACCTAGGGCGGTATATAGTTTTGTAAAATTCTATCTTTCTCAAGTAACTACTTTACAAAAAAAAAGCCCTCACGTTTTAAGACACAGTTTTGCAACACATTTAATGAATAATGGTGCCGACTTAAATGCAGTAAAAGAATTGCTAGGCCAT
>CAIYUO010000042.1 GCA_903929425.1 uncultured Bacteroidota bacterium | reverse complement strand
ATTTAAAAGTTAAAACGTTTTAGTCCCATTAGGTTGATAAGCAAATCTGAAAGTATAATAACGTTGCTTGTATAATTTATCGTCTTCACTAGCTGATGTAGGTAAGGTTACTCCACCCTTATAATAACAAGTTATTTCCATTTTTGCATATTTACCTGAAGCTGTTCTTATGACCAAAACCCTTCCTGCCAATGGAGTGATTAAATTATTTAATCCATCATAAGTATACCACCCTTTACCACTTCCTGTTGTAATGGCATAAGAAGTGGGTGCGTTATCAGTTTTGAAAACTGAATCAGGAGAAATTATTTTTAAATCATCAAATAATCCATTATAAATAAATGCACCACCCATGCCTGTTCCACTTGTTCCACCATTGGTGATAATTCGAGTTGATAAAAAGGCAATATCCCATTTTGTACTTGCACTATCGGTATTTGGCACTTTAGCATTTTTTTCTAAACTATAAAAAGTATAAATGCCATTAGACACCGGCTGTCCTTGTGCTGTTTTACCCGTAGCGGTATCAGCTGGAATATCCTTTACTGTTAAAATGGTTAATGGCGTTGCCACTGTTGTAGTGGTCGTGTCTGATGATTTAGAACATGCCACAATACTGGTTGCTACCATAATGAATAAGCCAATTGTTTGAACTGTTTTTTTCATGTTATTTATTTTTAAAAATTTGATATTTAAAGGTGCCAAAATAGGTTCTGCCTGGGAGGTTAGGTAAATTTGAAGCGTCGATATAATTTGAAATATTATCACAACCAAATTGTAATGAAATGCCATTTCGGTAATCTTTTCCTATCGAAGTATGTAAGGAAATAAATGCTTTTGCAAATTCATCGCCATTATCAAATACTTCATTCCCGTTATTATTATTAACCG
Organism: uncultured Bacteroidota bacterium; assembly: GCA_903929425.1. Taxonomy (GTDB): domain Bacteria; phylum Bacteroidota; class Bacteroidia; order Chitinophagales; family Chitinophagaceae; genus Sediminibacterium. Next base: position 31,801 of record CAIYUO010000042.1, on the reverse strand, counting down.
CCCAACGACTTCGATAGATAGCTCTAAAATTGGCAAATAATCCTTTGCTATTTATATAGTTAAGTTTTATTTGGACCTTATGCATGCTATTGTTTGGGAGCCCCACATAATCAGCTAAACTTAATAATTTACTGTAGCCTTTGGCGTCTCTTGTATATACTTTACCTGATTTTATTTGTTCGATTTGATCTTTATCACCTGTTGCCAGATATTGATAAGCGCCGCTAATTAAAAAGTTATTATTTAATTTATGCTTAGCTTCAACTTCAACTCCTTGTGTAAAAGCTCGACCAATATTTAAATAGCTGAATATTTGCGCCCCCGTTTTATACGCTGCAACTTGTTGCACCTGAATTAAATTTCGAATATCGGTTCTAAAAAATTGTAGGCTAAAATAATTGTTGCTATTAGGTTCAAAATCCCATGTTAAATGTGCACCATTTGAATACTCTGGTTTCAAGGATTGTAGTTGATAATAGTTATCATATACGGTTCCAATTTGTCCCAAAGTCATTAAGGTATTAATCACCTGCTGCGCTTGAGCTGTTCCAAACACACTATAACCGCCAGCAGCAGCATTGGTGAAGTCCAAATATATTTGTCTGAAGTCGGGTGCCTTAAACCCTTGTCCAATGCTTAATTTAATTTTATGTTTTGAATTTATTTTATACAGTGCTGACATTTTAGGACTAAATGCCGATGCATATGCTTGGTTTTTATCAAACCTTACACCACCAATTAAAATTAATTTATCATTTGGCGTCCACTCTAATTGTGTAAATCCATATTGGATAGCATTATTTTTTCTAACGTTTTCGCTATCATATCGCGTACTTTTAACACCTTCCCACACTGCTCCTGCTCCAAAAAGAATATTCAATTTTTTGTGATAATTCCAGTCGGTTTGATTTTCAATTCGTTGAAAGGAATGATTTAATAAATCATAATAAGGATCTCCAGAAAGTGTTACTAAGTCTTGCTTGGCATTATACTCCGTAAAATAGCCTCTAAAACTTGTTTTTAATGAATTAGAAAAACGATGGTTTAACGAAAGGTTTATATTTTGATCCGTATTATGTTCCTTTCCGTTGGAAGTAATAGTTGCACCACCATTGTTAACCGAAATATCATTTTTTATTTTTTCATCTGTTAACCTTAGGCCAAATGACAAATTCGAATTTTCAGTTAAGTTTACTTTTAATTGTTGGTTTACAGTAAACCTAGTAATGGGTGTGGTTACCCTGCTGCTGCTATTAGGTCTTATGCTATAACCATTTGTATTATAATAATTATAAAAGCCTTGATAAAAAAGATGCTTTGTTGAAATGGCATTATTGATTCCCGCATCCAATGTTTCGTAAGTTCCATAACGCAAGGAAGCTTGAAGTGGAATGGTTGTTGTAGCATCCGTGATGATATTGATAACACCCGCCATTGCTTCACTTCCATATAAACTGGAGGAGGGACCTTTTACAATTTCAATTTTTTTAATATTCCCTAATGCAATTCTATTTAAATCTAATACCCCAGCAGTGCGACCCACTAATGGTTCCCCATTAATAAGTATAATGGTGTAATCCGGATTTAAACCCTGCAATTGCACCCCCGCACCAAACCCACTTGAAATAGTGAGTCCTGGTTGCTCTTTTAAAATATCAGTTAAACGAAGCGCGCCTGTTTGTTGAATTTGCTTTGCATTAACAATAGTCACCGGCACCGTTATATTGCTCATTTTACGTTCCATCCTATTTGCTGTAATAACAACACTATCACCCTGCATTTGCATCGTATCTTTCACAAAAGATATTTGTGAAAATAATGCTAGCGGGAACATTAGGAGACTAAAAAGTAGTACTTTTTTCATGCTACCCCAAAGGTCATTACTCCTAAATTGTTTAGAGTTATAGGGGAAATATATTTAGATAAAAACGGTCATAATTTGACATTTTTATGACAATTGATGCTTTTTTAATTTTTTACAATGACCCTTTGAATTGCGTTGATTTCGGATGGCGTAATGAAGTATTCAAAATAACGCTTGTCATCACTTTTTCGACTACTGCCAATTAATACATTTTTTGACTGTGTAATAAATTCGTATTTCTCATTGATGGACTTAACAACATCACTTCTTACCTTTTTTTGGAGCCCAACATTTTTATCTTTCAACCCCAATGTGTGATTGATATGATGGATTTCGACTGTTTTACCTTTCAAACTAAATGAAAGTAATAATTTAATGAGGCTAACTTCAATAGGTGTAAATGCCTGCGAAATTGATTTATTTTTTAATATAGCTAACTGCGCTACTTCCAACTTTCTTTTGACACTTCTATTAAAAATCCATATTGAGGTGATAATCACTAAAATGATAAATACTAAAATTAGAATTAAGTAAAATAGTTGGGTTTCGGATCCCCATATACTAGTTCTTAATAATTCAAAATCGTTGATGGTAAAGGGATACAAGGTAAATGATTGAGTACCTGCATTGTAACTGTATATTTCATTTTTATAAATAAACATGTCTAAAACTTGAGCTCGTCTAATTAAAAATTGATTCAAAGCTGGATTTTTTGACTTGTATATTTTATTATGAACATAATCAATCAAGTATGTATCATCTGTAACACGATGCAATAAACCGTTATTATAGGATAAATATTCACTGCTGGTATTATCATTTTTTACGAGCGTTACAATGGCACTTTCTAAATCACCTAGTTTTATCCATTTACGAGCAGCAACGTCCAAATAATAACTCGAAAATAGGGTCTTACCAGAAACATTTTCAGCACCGCTTATCCCAGCATTTATAATGCGTTGAAAGGGGGCATACAACCTTCCTTGTTCTTCAGAAAACCATAAATAATTGGAGGCTATTATTTCCTCATTCAAAGGAATAATATCCCATTCTTTATCTTGAAAATTGAATTTTCTTAAACTTCCATTTGATTTCCAAAAACCATACCCCCCATAACTATACAGTTCATTTTTGTAAAAGAATGTTTTGCAATCTATATTATAGTTCAAATTAATGGTTTTGTCCAATCGCCTAAAAACACATGAGTTTGCATTGAAATCAACCAATTGAAAAATGAAACCAGTTTGTTCAATACTTACAAATAATCCATTCGCATTTTTGTAAAGTTTTTGAGCATTAGATGACAACACCGTATTTTTTAAAGGAATGAGTTCGGATTCCTTAGATAGGTTAATGGTTAAATTGTCGGTTTTTAGGCTTATTACTTTGGAAAGGAGCGGGTTGTTTGGTACCTTATAAAGGGTATCAGTCCATTGACCCATTAGACTATTTGATAGGATGCATAAAAAAGACATATAAAGGAAGATAAAATGTCTTTTATTGTAAATCATTGATAATCAATTTATTAATTAGTAAGTAACGTATTTTTTATGAAACTAATGTAAATAAAGATAAGAAATAACCTATGAAATAGGCTGAATTTGCTGCCTAATGCCAGATTCAAATAACCTATTTCCTCAGTTCATTGATTGCAAAATTCCAATACATTTGTTAACAATTTAGTAATCTAATTTTACCTATATTTTAGGGGTAAAACGCCAACTTTAAAACTTACATCAAACACAAAATATACAGTTATGGACTTTAATTCAATCATGAAAATTTTCTTACCAAAAGATAGAGTATTTTTTCAATTATTTGAGGAGGTTGCTGAACACGTTCAAGAAATGGGTATTAAATTAAAGGAGATGGTAAATGAACCAGATGTTGATATTAGAGCCAACCTCTTAGCTCAAATTGAAAATTTAGAACATAAAAATGACGACTTAACACATACTATTTTTACAGAATTAGGACGAAATTTTATTACCCCATTTGATAGAGAGGACATTCACTATTTAGCTACTTCATTGGATGACATCGCAGATTATATTTATGCTTCTGCTAAAAAAATTAACTTTTACAAAGTAAACCCAAATGATACTGGGATTCACAAGTTAGCAGAATTGATTTTACAAGGAACTACGGAAACAAAAAAAGCAGTGATGGGACTTCGTAATATGAAAAATATTAAAGAAATGACCGAAGCTATGATCAAAGTGAATAGTATTGAAAATCAAGCAGATGATGTATTTGATATGAGCATTGAAAAATTATTCGAACAAGAAAATGACTTTAAAGAAGTAATTAAGAAAAGAGAAATTTATCAAGTTTTAGAAATTGCAACTGATAAAATTGAAGATGTATCTAATGTCATTGAATCTATCATTATCAAGTACGCCTAATTTAACTTAAGATGTCTTTATTAATTATCATCATAGCGCTTGCGCTAATATTTGACTATATCAATGGTTTTCACGATGCTGCTAACTCAATTGCAACAGTCGTTTCAACCAAGGTACTTACCCCATTTCAAGCCGTATTGTGGGCTGCCTTATTTAACACAGTTGCATTCTGGATTTTTAAAGACCATGCAGTTGCTAACTCCATTAGCAAAACTGTTTACAAGGACTTTATTACTTTACCAGTCATTTTTTCTGGTTTATTGGCTGCTATTTTTTGGAATTTATTAACCTGGTGGTATGGTATACCTAGCTCATCATCTCATACCCTAATTGGTGGTTTTGCAGGAGCTGCTATTGTTCACGCATTAATGTTAAAAGGGATTGATTATTCATGGGCTAAAATCGTAGATGCTGAAACAATTATTAAAACAATACTATTTATATTTTTAGCGCCCGTAATAGGAATTCTTATTTCGGTTTTCATTACCCTCGTTACTATTATGCGAAATATTTGGTGGCGAATTGTAATCATATCATTAGCCACATTTGCAACTGTAATGATGTTTGATAAATTCGAGGACAGTAAAATAAAAGAGAATGTTCAAAAGTTTTATGGCATAGACAAGTACGAAAAAGAAGCAAAGAATTTAAAGGATGAATTAATAGGAAAACCAAACGATTCTACTTTACTTTCAAATTTTAATGTAAATGAAAAAAAATTAGCAACTGCAAAAGAGTACTATAATAATTTATTGCCTTACTTAAGTGACTTTGATAATTCTTCGGCAGATAAAATTGCAAAAATTGCCAATGATCAAGGCTGGCTAAAAAATGTAGCTGTAAGTAAATTAAAAGACGACGCTCGAAATGCCAATGACTTTTTAGTAATGGAAGCAAAGGCCCCAGAGCATAAAGACATAAAAGCTGAATACGAAATAGCAAAGGGTAAAACAGAGGAATATAAAACGCCTATAAAGTTATATCTATCAAATTCAATCACTGCAGACTCCGCAATCACTGCTATGAATGCAATTTACCCAATCAAAGATGAAAATTTAACTAAGGTGAAAGCAAAACTGGAGAAGTTTAATATTGAAAAGACTTTCTCTAGTGAAATTGATAAGGCAGATAATTCAATGATTGTTTATGGTATTATTGGATCGTCTATAATTTTCATACTTATTTATTTATATGTTGAAAAAATAAAAACGCCTACTGCTTTTACGGTTGCAAAAATGTTTAAAAAATTACAGTTATTTAGTTCTGCAGCATTTAGTATTGGTCATGGAGGAAATGATGCACAAAAAGTAATGGGTATCATAGGTGCCGCCTTAATTGCAAATGGTAGTATTCAAGAATTTGGACAATTACCTGGATGGGTTCCAGTGGCATGTTATTTATCTATTGGAATGGGTACGATGAGTGGAGGTTGGAAAATTGTAAAAACCATGGGATCAAAAATTACAAAAGTAACTCCACTAGAAGGCGTTGCTGCTGAAACAGCTGGTGCGTTTACGTTGTTCTTCACCGGACAAATGGGTATCCCGGTTTCTACCACACATACCATTACGGGTTCAATAATTGGAGTCGGTGCCACTAAACGTTTAAGTGCGGTAAGATGGGGTGTAACTACAAACTTACTATGGGCATGGGTATTAACCATTCCAGTGAGTGGCGTGTTAGCTGCTGTAACCTATTTAATAGTTCACTATTTTACAAAATAGTAGTAAAATAATAGTACTAAAAAGAGCCCTTTTCGAGGGCTCTTTTTTTATAACTAATACTTGAAATTCCTATAAAATTATGTTTACAACTTTATAGGAATAATTTTAGTTTGTCGGCCATCAATGTATTTAAAAGTAGTTCCGTTGAAAACACCATTTTGTTCTAGTGCTACTCTTACAGGTTGATCCCAACCTTTCAAATTATGCATTGCATTCAATTCTATAGAGTAACAGGTATTGGCATTCATTTTATAATCACCTGAGCCAGGCACCCCATTTTGCATATCCCACATACCAATCGTTGGTCCTGCTGCGTGGCCATGAAAACCAATTGGGTGAGTGTAAATGCTAGCTTTAATGCCTTGTGTTTTTGCTGTGCTTAATGCATTTTCTAAAATCTCATTACCTGATTTGCCTAATGCAAAACTGCTGGTTAATATATCTTGCAACTGATTAGTTTTTGAAAAGGCAGCTTGTAAATCGGATGGTACAGTTTGTTCTGATGGACGTAAAACATATGCTTGTTCTTGTACATCAGAATTTAATCTTAAATAGGATATTCCAAAATCACAATGCAAAAAATCACCTCTATGTATGACTTCATCTTTATTAGTTGAATCACGTCTTTGAATTTCTACAGATGGATGAAACCAAGTGCCTAAGCCCATATCACTTAATTTTTGTCTGAACCACCATTCCAAATCACTGGTGGTTGTTTTATCAACTTGAATTACTTTATTGCTAAAGCCTTCCTTAATGATAGCATGTGTGATAGAAAGTAAGGTTGGATAATTTTTCATTTCCTCCTCGGTCCTTGTTTCCAACCAAGCCACAGCCAATGGTTGTGATGATATTATTTTTTGTTTATCAGCACCTACTAAAGCGTCCTTAAATTCAGTAAACTCAGTATAGTCCAATCCATCGGCATGTCCATAATCAGACGAAGTGTTTAATGCAATTTGTTTTGGATTTAATTTTCTTATTAAATTACTCAGGGCTTCCCATTGATTGGGTGTCTTTTCAACATCCCATGCAGCTTTTATATCTTTTCCGATTGAATATCTTGCTATGGCGTATTTTTCTAACTGACCAGTACTGGGATTGTTATAAAATACAAGCACTGTTCGTCTCCTAGCTGAAAGCCACTCAGCTGGTAAAAATGTTTTTACAATAGGGTCCTCATTATATTCTCTAGTAATCATAACCCAACAATCAATGTTATGTTTTGTCATGAGCTCGGGCAATAGGTTATTAATCCTATAGGATAAAATGTCATTCACAATTTTTGCTTGTTCTTGTACTGACTTTACTTGTGCATTTGTTACTACAAAAGTGCATAGGAAAATAATAGTGACTATTTTGTGTTTCATGATAATGATTTAAATAATTCAAATAAAACAAACAGGGACAAGAAGTAAATTAACTACTAAATTTGCATTTATGAAAATTTCTTTTGGGATTTTATTTATTTTAATGACATTATGCAACTTCACAAGTAATGGACAAGACAGTTCCTTTAATCAATTAAATACGGTCATTGTTTCTGCTAATAAATTAAGTGAAAAAAGAATAACGGCTCCCATTGCAATGTCGGTTATCAGTCCAAAAACAATTAATGCATTAAAAGCCAATAGGATTGATTATTTATTAAATACGGTGAGTGGTGTTTATATGCCAACCATTGGAAATGAACAACACATGATGTCCATTCGACAACCTATTTCACTTAAAGGATTGTATTTATATTTAGAAGACGGTATGCCTATTAGAACAAGTGGTTTATTTAGTAATAACGCCTTAATTGAAATAAATAGTTCAAATATTCAAAGTATCGAAATTATTAAAGGACCGGCATCTGCTTTATATGGTGCAGAAGCGATTGGTGGAGTTGTAAATATCATTAGTCAGCAGGCGCCAACTCAAACGCTTTTAAATTTCTCCAATCAAATTACCTCTTTAGGGTTGTTTAAATCTGATATTAATTTTGGATTTCCTACAAAAAATGGAGGATGGATAATCAATGCCAATTATGGTGCGCAAAATAATGGTCCTATTGATTATAGCGATTTTTCAAAAAAAAGTATAAGTGTGCGTCATGATTTCAACCAACATAAATGGAAGGGCTATCAGACCATTCATTATATCAATTATTATGCGCAAATGACCGGCTCAGTGGATAGTAGCCATTTTATTTCCCGTAATTTTAATTCTCTTCAAACATTCACCTATCGAAAGTTAAATGCATTTAGGTTTAGACAAAACTTAAGTTACCAATGGAATAATTCAAATACTACTATTTTTAATTTTATGTTTCGAGACAATGGGATGGATCAAAATCCAACCTATTCAATTGCATCCACTTCAAACCCAACTGCATTTAAAGGACAAACCAACCGTAATGTATTTAATGCTTTTGTATTCGATGTTCAACACCTAATTCAAATCGCAAGCTTGAATAGTAAATTGATTTTAGGATTTTCACAAGACAATACACATCAAAATTTAAAAGCAAACTTTATTAATATTTACAAAGACACCGCCATTGGCAAGTATACTAAATTCAGTTATCCAGCAATTGATTCGCTGTTAACCAATTACCAAACAAAAATTAATAATCAAGCTATATACTTGAATTTTATTTCAAAAATTGGAAAACATTTCAATTCAAATTTAGCCTTACGATATGATCAATTTGAATACTTATTACAAAACAAATTGATAACTGGCACACCAAGTTCAAACAATAATTTTAATAGTATAACACCAAAATTAGGAATTACTTACAATCAAAAACAGTTTGGCGCCTACCTCAATTATAGTCAAGGTTTTGTGCCACCACAAATCACAGAAATATACAATGCTATTAGGGTTCCCTATTTGTTACCACAAACATTTAAAAATCGAGAACTAGGAGGGTGGTTAAAACATAAAAACTGGTTTTATGAAATTTCAATTTACCAATTGAATGGACAAAATGAAATTATTTCAGTTAGACAACCTGATGGTGTGAATTTGAATCAAAACAGTGGCAGCACGCAACACAATGGCATTGAATACCATATACAATACCAGCCAATGAACAATTTATCATTTAACTGGAATGGGACCTACGCAAAACATAAATATGTTCAGACCATTATTAAAGGAACGGATGTAAGTGGTAAGGAAATGAACGCTGCTCCAAATTTTTGGAGTAATTTGAATAGCATATTAAAATTAAATGAAAATATAAATGCCTTATTGGAGTGGCAGCATCAAAGTGCTTATTTTATGGATGAAACGAATGCAAGTAAATATCCTGGTTTTGATGTATTGAATGTAAGATTCAACTTTAAACATAAAAAAATGGAATATTGGTTACATGTATTAAATGCTACCAATACCTATTATTCAACAATGGCCACAAAAAATTTTAGTATAAAAGGAAATGCTGCGTACTCCTATTATATAGGGGAGCCACGCAGCATTGCTATAGGTTGTAAATGGTCCTTATAAAAGACCTTAACCAATTAATATTTAGTTATTTACTCTCATTCTCATTCCTCCCATTCCACCACCTCTTTGCATATCCTCCATTAATTTTTTCATGGCGTCTTGGAATTGAGCTCTGTTCATTTTATCGCCTTTAGTAGGTTCTACTAATTCTTTTTTAGGATACTTTGTAGTGATTTCGGTTGCGGTGGTTACATTTGAACCATTGTCAACATCCACTTCTAAAATAGCACCAGGCAAACCTGCGTAATTATCTGGACCTACTGAAGCAGCGATATCCTCTGCATACCAAACGGTTACTTCGGTTTCTTTAGGTGTAATGGCAGGACTAGGTCTGTTTGTTGAATCACCATTATTACGTCCCATTCCTCGTGGTCCACCGCCACCTATTCTTACATTTTGTGCAGTAATCATGGTTGTTGCTTTTTTACAAACATGCTTTGCAATAGTTTTAGTTTCTTCCGAAATTTTCCATTTCAATGGCTTTAATGAATCTATTACTAAAAATGTTTTTTCAAACATGGGTCTTGACTCATATTGCATTTGAGTAGCTATATTGGTATAGGTTGTGGTTTCTGGCATACGAAACGCAAAGCGTTGACCACCTCTTTCACCGCCACCACTATTCGCAAATGGATCGGGTGCTTCGTCATCCGGCACACTTCTAAATAAACTATTTTGATCATTAAACAACAATTCAAGTTGTGAGGTTCTAAACTCAGGAATTCTTGTTCTCATTTCAGGATCGGTAATCATTTTCCACATATTAATTTTACGCTCATATACAATTTTTCCTTCTTTCATTTGAGCATTGGCTGCAATAAATGCAAATAATCCAATAAACAAAGCAATCGACATTTTTTTCATGCTATTATAATATTTAAGTATTAAAGTTAAGTTCTTTTTCAATTCAATAATGAGTATTACATTCTAATGGTCATTCTTGGACCACCACCTGAACCACCTGTTAATCCTGATTTTTGTAGGCTATAGGTAAAGCCAATTAAAAAATATTGATTAATCACATTATAGGATTGGTCAACTATTTGGTTTTGAGAAACATTACGAGAAACGCCAACATTTTTATTTAAAATGTCAAATGCACTTATTTTTAATTCAGCCCTCTTATTTTTCAAGAAGAATTTTGAAAGCGTCGCATTCCAAATGGGCACTGAGGTATTAAACCCTGGCGCCCTTCCTTCATTAATGGTATAGTTCAATGTTTGGTTTAATACAATATTAAAAGGTAAATAATTGATGAAATCAGCATTATATACCCTTGTTATATAGTTTGTATTTAAAGCCTTATTAATCGCATTATTGGTATTGTTATAATTATGTCTTGCTACTAAGTTTATATCTATTACTCCATCTAAACTAAAGGAGTAAGTTATGCTAGGAGAAAATGATTTTATGATGATGGTATTTAAAATACTATTCGCATAATTAACATTGTTATTATACCCAGTATTTAATCCAAAATTAATTCTTGAATATAATTTTTTAACACCAAATCCATAATTCATTGTTGCATTTACGCGATAAATACCATTTACATTCACCGGCTTTGATAAGGTTTGTCTCGTAGGTAAAATACTATCGTAATTAACAATTGAATTATCAGCAAATTGTGCATTGATTAATGCAAAGAAATTGCGTTGAGCAAGAATTTTAGTAGAAAAGAATCTTAAATTAAGATTGTGATTATAGGTGCGCTTTAAGTTAGGATTACCAATAGTTTGATTGTTAATATTACTTTGATCTAATACTGGTTGCAACTGTGTAAGTGAAGGTTGGTTGGTAGAAGTTCGGTAGGTAAAATTCAAATTCTGCGTTTGAGAAAAATTATATTGATAGGTAGCAGAAGGTAAGATGTCCTTGAAGTCTTGCTTAATTTTAGTATTGGAGCTTGTGTTTACTCCGTTCAACATAGCATTTTGCATAGAGAACCCTGTTGAGAAATTATACTTCTTTTGATTTAATCTATAGTTCATTCCTCCGCCCGCATAAGTATACTCTGAATTAAATTCATTCGTTAATCTTGTATTCAAAAGATCATATTGTCCATTGGGACCATTTTTATCAAAAACTCTTTTGCTTGTATTGCTATTGTTTTGATTTAAATAGGCATTAAATTCTAATAAAGATTTTTTAGTAATTGGCTCAGTATATACAACATTTGCCGAATAGCTCTGGGTAAGCCCTTTGCGTTTATTTTGCTGATCTAAAATGGAATCTTTCGTTAATATTCCTTTGGTGTAATAAAGTTGATCGGTATATTGGCTTCCATTGGCCGAGGATTCATTGTAACCCTGTGTAATGGTAGAAGATATAGTACGTCCTTTCTTTGCAAACTTTTTTCTCAATAACAAAGTGTTTGAAATGTTCGTTGCATCTGAAACACTATATGCCTTAGTAGCCGTTCCATTGGTTGGTGTTCCGTCTGGCAAGGTAGTGTTGGTAGTAGATTCGCTATTAGAAACATTGTGTTGTTGCGAAATACTTGGGGTGAATTTATAAGAGAATGTTTCAGAAACTTTATTGTCTATGGTAACATTCAATCTTTGTTGTTGATTTCTTGAATCCGATACCGAATTACTGGTTCTATTAAAAATATTGCCCGGAATTAAATTCTGTGTATATGATTTGCTTGTGTTGTACCTAGAAACATCCGTAACATTGGCATTGGTATTAAAATCCATTTTTTTATTATTCAAAATATTTGAATAATTACCTCCTAAGGAATAGGTATCTGCTACACCTCTAGCATTGGCATCGGTACCGCCATCACCACCTGAAAAATTTAGCGATACGCCACCGCCGCCTCTACCGCCACCGCCACCTGAAAAATTAGTAATATCACCATTATTAAAATTTTGCTTATTTACATTATTAGCTGTCCCAATAAATGAATACTGTTCGTCATTATTAATTCTATTTACATTTCCTTGACCATCAAAACGGCCAGGTGTTCCAAATGCAGAACCAATTTTTCCAAAAGTGGATTGTTTACGATCCTTCTTGGTTTTAATATTAATAGCGGTTTCTTCATTTCCATCATCTATCCCTGTAAACATAGCTTGATCCGATTTGCGATCGTATACTTGAATTTTGTCAACCGCATCTGCTGGTAAATTTTTGGTGGCCATTTTAGGATCACCCGTAAAAAATTCTTTACCATTCACATATACTTTTGTAACAGATTTCCCATTTACGGTGATAGCTCCTGCTTTATCTACCTCAATACCTGGCATTTTTTTAAGCATATCCTCCACCACTGCATTCGGTACCGTTTTAAAGTTTTCAGAATTAAATTCAATAGAGTCTCCATTAATGACAACAGGAGGTCGCCTTGCCGTTACGGTAACAGTACTAATTTGACTAGCATCGGTCAAATAAATATTACCTAATGATAACTTATTAGTAGTACCCATTTTAAGACCAAGCCACAATGGCTGGTATCCGATATAAGAGACTGATAATAGGTATTTACCAGGCACTATATTTTTAAACTGAAAAAAGCCATCATCGTTTGCCCTTGTAAAGTTAATTAATGACGAATCCTTGGCATTTGCTAATGAAACCGTCGCAGAAGTCAGGGTTTTTTTTAAAACGCTGTCCATGATGGTTCCTTCAATACTAATATTTTGTGCATTTGCTTGAAAACCAACTAGTAAACTGCCTATAAAAGTTAAGGCTAAAATTGCTTTTTTAATCATACTATAAAAATACGACTCAATTCGTAAAACGGTTGTTGTAAAGGCTGAAATACTGCATTATTACACAAACAAATACATGAATGGATAAGCGGTAATTAATTGATGTGAAAATTTTGTTGCTGTCTAATGACTTTATTGTAAGTTTAATAATTATACGATTGCATATGAAAAATACAAGAAGATCATTTTTAAAAAATAGCACCATGGCAGTCATGGCTGCTGGTTTATTACCAAAAGTAGTTCAAGCAGCCACATTTGCTCCAGCTAAAAAACAATCTTTGATTGGCATACAATTATATTCAGTAAGAGACGACATGGCTAAGAAGCCTTTGGAGACATTGAAAGCATTGTCTGTGATGGGATACCAGTATGTAGAGCATGCTAATTATGTAAATAGAAAATTTTATGGCTACAAAGCCACTGAGTTTAAAAAGGTATTGGCTGACTTAGGATTATCAATGCCTAGTGGTCATACCGTTATGAATCTAAGTCATTTTGATAAAGCAAAAAATGACTTTACCGATGCATGGAAATATACTGTTGAAGATGCAGCTACACTTAATCAGGAATATGTAATTAGCCCATCTATTGATGAAAAATTGAGACGCAGTTACGATGGTTTAATGTTACAACTTGACATTTTTAATAAATCAGGTGTGTTGTGTAAAAAAAATGGTATGCAATTTGGTTATCATAACCATGAATTTGAATTCACTGAAAAATTGAATGATACGGTTATGTATGATTTGATTTTCAAAAATACAGATCCAAACTTAGTAGTTCAACAACTTGATTTTGGTAATATGTATGGTTCTGGTGGCCGCGCAAAAGAATGGCTTGACAAATACCCTGGTCGCTTCCCATCACTTCACGTTAAAGACGAAATGAAAACTGATGGTAAAGGAGAAATGAACGATGGTTATGATAGTACTACCATCGGAGATGGTGTGGTAGATCCTAAAATGCTTTGTTTTTTAGCAAAAAAAGTAGGTGGCGCTCATCACTTTATGATTGAACAAGAGTCTTATCAAAATAGAACTCCACTAGAGTGTGCTAAAATCAATTTAGCGACTATTAAAACCTGGGGGTTGGTTTAATAAACACAATTTGAATAGGTTGTCCTTTTTTATTTTCGTTAACTTTAAAAACTCATCACAAAATGTGTTTATGAAAATTTTATTGAAGTTATGTTCAGTTATCCTATTGTTAATGTTATCAAATTTAAATTTTGCACAAAACAAATTGACAATTAAAAGTAGTGCGATAACACAAAAAAATGTCAATGAAAATAGTGCAACGTCGAAAAATAATATCAATGCGAATCATTTAATTACTAATGAACAGACTAGGTGGAATAAGCATGTAGCGCAAACTACGATCATTCGAGACAATTGGGGTATTCCACATATATATGGCAAAACCGACGCAGATGCAGTATTTGGTTTAATGTATGCACAATGCGAGGAAAATTTTCCGCAGATAGAGAAAAAATTTTTAGAAATGCTGGGGCGTTCAATGGAATTAAAGGCAAATGATTTTTCAGGACCAGAACAAGAATCAAAAATTTACGCAGACCTAATGATGAAGTTAATTCAGGATAGTGCTGATGCTATTAAAGATTTTCATAACAGTCCAGTTTGGTTTCAAAAATTATTACAAGCCCATGCCGACGGTATCAATTATTATTTAGCCAAGCATCCCAATGTACATCCAGAGGTTATCACCAAATTTAAACCATGGTATCATTTAATGTGGACAGACGGAAGCGTTTCTCCAACTAGATCAGGAGGTATCAAAGAAAAAGATGTAGCAAAATTTTACGGACAGGTAAAAGATGCAGCTGTATATCATAAAGCAAGTATTCAAAATCCATTTGACATGGAGGATAAAACCTTGAAAGGATCTAATGGATTTGCGATTGCCCCTAAGCATAGTAAATCGGGCAATGCCATGTTATATATTAATCCGCATGTACCTTTTTATTTTAGATCAGAAATGCATATGGTAAGCGAGGAGGGTTTGAATGTTTATGGCGCGGTAACTTGGGGGCAGATGTTTATTTATCAGGGATTTAATGAACATGCTGGATGGATGCATACGAGCAGTTATGCCGATGTAGCGGATGTATATTTAGAGAAAGTTTCAAAGAAGGGTGCCGAATTTACCTATGAATATGAAAATAAACAATTGCCTATTACGACTAAAGTGATTGATGTTAAGTATTATGATAATGGCGTCTTAAAAACAAAACAAACAACTACTTATAAAACACATCACGGGCCGGTGATGGGCGAAAAGGATGGCAAATGGTTAAGCTTACATGAAAACAACCGTTCTTTAAACGCTTTGATTGAGTGTTGGACAAGAACCAAATCAAAAAATTTAAAAGAGTACACTAATGCTTTAAATTTATTGGCGAACAATAGTAATAATACCGTGTATGCCGACGCCGATGGTAATATTGCCTATTGGCATGGTAATTATATGCCCAAAAGAAATGACCCATCATTTGATTATACCAGACCCGTTGATGGAACCATCAAAGCAACAGATTGGAATGGGGTACACCCACTTAATGAAATTGTACAAAGCATCAATCCAATTAATGGCTGGCTGCAAAATTGCAATGCCACTCCTTTTACAGTTGCTGGCACAAATAGTCCTAAGTCCGAAAATTATCCAAGCTACATGGCACCTGATGGTGAAAATCCAAGAGGCTTAAATGCAGTAAGATTATTGGGAGGGATTGATAAAATAAATTTGGATGAACTAATTCAATTAGGATACAACAAGCACTTAACGGCTTTTGATTTACTACTTCCTTCATTAATTGCTGAATCAAGAAAAATACAAGACAAAGAAAATGTTGAAAAAGCAAGAAAAAGTTTTATGACACCTGAATTGGAAAAAGCAATAAGCTATTTAGAAAAATGGAACCATGAAGCAGACACCAACTCTATTGCACAAACAATTGCTGTAACTTGGATGGCCGAGATAAATAATAATCCACCAGGTTTTGCTAAATTTTCTTTTAATCCTGCTACCGAAGAAGAAGGAACTAACATTATAAAAAGATTCGAATCCATTAATGAGCAAGGGATTGACTTTAAATTACATTGGCTTAAAAATGCTTTGACAAATTTAAAAGAAACCTATGGAACCTGGGAAATACCTTGGGGTCAAATTAATAGATATCAAAGAGTGGCGCCTGGTGCTAACTTTAATGATTCATTAGCAAGTATCGCCGTTGCTCAAACGTCGAGTAAATTTGGGCAACTACCTGCCTTTGAAAGTAAAATAATATTCACGGCAAATAAGTCAAGAACTAAAAAAAGATACGGTTACTCAGGTAATAGCTTTATTGCAGCAGTGAGTTTTGGAAAAAGACTAGAAGCAAAATCAATCATCACTGGTGGGCAAAGCCGATGGGCTAATGACCAACACTTTACCGATCAAGCGCAAATGTATATTGATGGAAATTTTAAAAATATTTATTTTTATAAAGAAGATGTTTTAGCACATAAAGTAACGTCATACAAGCCTGGATTGGAAAGGTAATTATCATAAAGTTTTGAAATGCATGCTACCTTCACCAATCCAGCTACATTTTTGACTTCAAATAAATGCATCATTTTAGTTCTATGACCTTCGATAGTTCTTTTACTATTACCTAATTCAAAAGCAATTTGTTTGCTAGGAGCTTCTTGACAAATTCTAATTAATATGTATTTATCATATAATTTTAGTTGATTGACTTTATCAAATAATTGCAGGTCATCATAATTATTTAATAGTGCATTTACTTTAATGGAAATATCATCGCAAAAGAAAACCTTTTCCATTCTAGTCATTTCCAATCCTCTCAACCATTCTGCTTTAGTAGCATTTCTTGATATGATAACTGAAAAACCATTTTCAATAAATTGTAACAATAATAAGTTATCGTCTTCATTTAAAACCACCATGATTGGCATTGTTTTTTTAATAGCGGCAATATGTTCCTTTTTCGAATGATCCGAAAAATCAACCATACTGCTATCAATAACCAAAACGCCAGGCACATTCGCAACCAATAAGTCACTTACATGACTTAAACTATTAATAACGGTTGCTGGCATATAGGATGAGTGTTTTTCAACCATCATAGCACTACCCATTGCATAAATGGCCTGTTGATCACATATGATTACTTGGCTTTGCATATTGTTTGTATTTATCAATAAAACAACTGAATTAGCATAATAATTTGATTAGCAATACTTAACATATTTTAAATGGATTCATTAAACATGGTTTTAAACCCCTTATATTAAAAGTACATACCAACATGTATTGTTTATACACTAAGTATAAAGTCCTATAAATAATGCTTAAATACATTGTCATTATATATATTATTTAATAACTTCAAACATTCATTTACTAATTCACTATCAGCGCGTTGACAGCAATAAAAAATTTATTCTACCCTTTTGTTCCGGTAGGCCATTTAAAGGTTTGGGTGCTTGCACCATCCCTTAATAATCCTGATCCTAATTTGGATTATTACTATGACTTTACGCAAAGTATTGAGGAGTACAAAACCGTGTTTGAAAATTTGGACCTTCCTTGGAAATGGCAGCCTGTGACACTTGATAATTATAAATTAATTATTCAAGAAATTGCTAATGAATTTCATAAAGGTGAACTTTTCCCAGTGGTATTAAATTTATGTGATGGTGATGAAATAAATGGTGCACCAGGAATTTCAGTAATCAAAGCCATGCACGAAAAAAATATAATTTATACAGGTGCTGATGATTTTTTTTATGAAATTACCACTTCAAAGATTCCCATGAAACTAGCTTTTGATGCAGCTAACATTTCAACACCAAAATGGGAACATATCAATCAAAATGAAATTTCCGCAACTCATCTATTCCAAAAACTTGGAAAACCTGTTATTGTAAAACCAGCCGTTTCGGGTGGGAGCTTAGGGGTAGGCATAAAAAATGTAGTTGAAAAAGAAGATGAGCTAAAACAGCAGGTACAAAAAATGTTTGATGGCTATAGGGGTTGGAATTTTTCATCAGAAGGAATCATTGCTGAATCTTTTATTGATGGTCCCGAATACACAGTTATGATTGTGGGTAGTTTTACACAGCCTGAATTTGCTAAAATTTATCCGCCAGTGGAACGTGTTTTTCATAAATCATTACCGGCTAAAGAAAGATTCTTGTCTTTTGATCGTCTTTGGGAAATATATGAAGAAGAGTCTGCAATGCCAGCAGAAGAAAATTTTTATGAATACGCAATAAGTAAAGGAGACCAAAGTATTAAAATTCAAAAAATTGCATGGGATGCATTTGTAGCTGTTGGTGGCACAGGATATACCAGAGTGGATGTTAGAGTCGATGAAAAAACAGGCATCCCTTATGTGTTAGAAGTAAATGCACAATGTGGTATAAGCGAGGATGAAAATTATACATCGATCGGAGCCATTTTAAAATTTGCAAATCAAAGTTTTACCGAGCTTGTAATTCATATTATTAATGATGCTTTCGCTCGACGAAGAAAAATTTAAACGCATGAAACCCCTTCCAATTTTAAATCAACCTAGTTCGTTTAATAATTTAAAATTATGTGTTTTACAACCTGACTATTCAACTTCAGGGGTGGACTATCAAAACTATGACCCTAAAAGAAACTTGTCTTCTATTTTACCTGATGCAAAAATCGATCACGTTTTTTTAAATAAACTAACTACTTATCAACAATTAAAAGAACTCAAAAATAATGGATACGATTTATTTATAAATCTTTGCGAAGGTTACTTAGAATGGAAAATACCTTCGATTGATGTTATATACTGTTTAGAATTATTGGAGCTACCTTATACTGGCCCAACTTTAAATTTGTATGATCCTCCCAAAAGTATCATGAAGTATTTAGCTTTTTGCGAGGATGTGAAAACACCAAACCACTTATTAATTGAATCCGTTGATGACCTATCGCTACTCCCTGGAAATTTAAATTTTCCATTGTTTGTAAAGCCCGCGAAGGCAGGCGATAGTTTGGGTATTGATGATCATAGTAAAGTACACGACATTCATGCCCTTACCCAAAAAGTGACGGCTCTTTTAAATGAATTTGGTTCAGTATTAGTTGAAGAATATATTGATGGAAGAGAATTCACTGTTTTAGTTTGTGCCAATGCCGATGGCAAGACATGTACAAGTTTTGTTCCCGTTGAATATATTTTCCCTGCTGGATTCAGTTTTAAAACCTACTCCCTAAAAACATCTGAACTGCATCCCAATGCAAATATTCCTGTTACCGATTCGATGCTTGCTGAAAAATTACAAAGTATTGCGAAACAAATTTTTATTTCATTTAATGGGGTTGGTTATGGGCGAATGGATTTTAGAATGAATGATAAAGGTGACATATATTTTTTAGAAATTAATTTTACTTGTTCGGTTTTTTATGATAAAGGTTACGAGGGTTCAGCTGACTACATTTTACAATATGACAAAGCTGGTCAAAGAGGATTTTTGGAGAGCATTATTGTAGAGGGTATAGCCAGATATCAAAGAAAACAAAAAAAACATGTGATCAAAGGAAATGCAATTGCTGGTTATGGCATGTATTCGAAATACAATTTACCTAAAGGCGCATTGCTTTTTAAGGGTGAGGAAAAAGCGCAACGAATTGTGACCAAAAAATATGTAGATGCGCATTGGAACGAAAATGAAAAACTTAGTTTTAGACGTTACGCATATCCTATAAGTAAAGACGTTTATATTTTATGGGCATTAGAGCCAGAGGAATGGTCACCACAAAATCATAGTTGTGACGCCAATTGCGAGTACATTGGACTGAATGTTTATACCAATCGTGATATTACAAAAGGGGAAGAACTTACTTTAGACTATGCAAGTTTTTTAGACCATACCATGGAGCCATTTACTTGTAATTGTGGTTCACCAAAATGCAGGGGATTGATAAATGGAAATTTTTTATTCTAAGAAATTGAGCTTAAATTACTATACTCAATTAACAATTGTCTTATGAAAAAAGTTATTTTATTATTAGCCTTTTCTAGCTATATATTATCAGGAAACGCACAAGCAAAATATAAAAGTTATCAAGATAGTATTGATGTGGAAGCAGCAAAATTAGAAATTTGGACAAATGTTCCTGTAGTAAAAGCAGGTAATTACTTAAACCAAGCTCCTTCAGATGCAATTATTTTATACAATGGAAAAGATTTTTCTGCATTTCATGGTAGAGACGGTAAAAAAGTGGGATGGAAAATAGATCCAGACGGGGCCTTAACGGATGTTAAAGGTGCAGGTGATTTAATTACAAATCAGTCATTTGGTGATTGTCAACTACATGTAGAATTTAGAACGCCCGCAACCGTAAAAGGCGCAGGTCAGTCAAGAGGGAATAGCGGTATTTATTTAATGGGTCTTTATGAAATTCAAGTTTTGGATTCATACAATAATCCTACCTATTCAAATGGTCAGGCTGCAGCTGTTTATAAGCAACATATTCCTTTAGTGAACGCAAGTCGTGAACCAGGTCAGTGGCAAGCCTATGATATTATTTTTAAAGCACCTGTTTTTAGTGAGGATGGGAAAATAGACAAACCTGCAACCGTTACTGTTTTACATAATGGTGTATTGGTTCAAAACAATGTTACCATTTTAGGACCTACCGACTGGGTTATTAAGCCTGTTTATAAAAAACATGCATCAAAATTGCCCTTATTTTTTCAAGATCATGGAGACGACGGCAATCCAATAAGTTATCAAAATATTTGGATTCGACCTTTGTAAAAAAGAAAATTAAATTTTTATATAACAATTCATCTTGTACCCAATATACGAGCTGATTTAATACTATAATTCTTCGATTCTTTTTGCTTTATCGTCAATGACTAAATCAAAATTTGGTTTTGTTGGTCCACCATTTGGACAATAACCCGTAATTAGGTCATTAAATTTACAACCCCATTTATTTAATTGCGATAAAGTCAAATCTTTCAAATCTCTTTTTGAACTTTCACCTCGTCCAGTCCAATAGGTAATATGCCAACCTTCATCATACAATTTGTTGATTTTAGCAATATTTTCAAAATTAGGTTCCGCTAACTCATAAACTCTTTTATCGGAGTAAAAACAAATTGTTTCATCAATATCGATTAAAGCTTTCTTTGAACCAAACCTTTTAGACTCTATCATTGTTATTTATTTTATATAATATTATGCTCAAATTTAGATATAATCTATAAATTACAATTCTCAACTTTTAAATTAAATGAATAACTCATTTTTTAGAAAATTTTTGACCCTGATTGCCTTTCTATTTTGTGCAACCTTAACAAAGGCACAATTATCAAACAACCCTGTCATTAATGTTAGCAAAATCACTATAGCAAGAGATTCCTTTGGTGTGCCACATATTTTTGCACCCACTGATCCTGAAGTTGCATATGGTATTGCATGGGCACATGCCGAGGATGATTTTACCACCATACAAACCTTAATGTTAACGGGCAAGGGAAAGCTATCCACTTATTTAGGAAGAAAGGGGGCACCCATTGATTTTGTGGTTGGTTTATTGAACACAAAAGCAACAGTACAAGCACAAATAGGTCAAATGGACCCAAAATTCCTTGCATTAGTTAAGGGTTATTTGATGGGATTGGAAGCATATGGAAAAGCTCACCCTGATGAGATTTTAAATAAGCATGTATTTCCTATTTCCATTGAAGAATATTTATCAGCAACTGTTTTTTCCGTAGCTGTATTTTGTGGTGTAGAAAAAACCTTACCTAAAATATTAAATGGTAGTATTCCTCATTTAACAGGATTTACTGGTGAGGGTAGTAACACTTTTGCAATACATTCAAGTAAATCAGTAAGTGGTGAAAATATGTTGGTGATCAATGCACACCAACCTATTGAGGGGGCAACTGCATTTTATGAAGCACAATTACAAAGCGAAGAAGGATGGAATATTTTAGGTGGATTGTTTCCAGGTGCTCCTTTGATTTTTCATGGTGTTACGCCAAATTTAGCATGGGCGCATACAGTAAATTTTCAAGATAAAATTGATGTATATCAATTACAAACCGATAAAGCCCATCCAGGTGAATACAAGGTTGATGATAACTGGTTAAAATTAGAAAAAAGAAAAATAAAATTAAACATCAAAGGAATTCCAATTCCAATTTATAAAACTGTTTATAATTCTATTTATGGACCAACTGTTGCTACACCAAATGGTGAATATTTTTCAATGCGTTTACCTTCCTTAATGGATGCTGGTGCGCTACAACAATGGTATGCTATGAATAAGGCTACAAATTTCACAAGTTTCAAAAAAGCTTTGGAGCAAAATCACTTACCTATGTTTAATATAATGTATGCCGATAACAAGGATACCATATTTTACATTTCTAACGGAAAAATGCCTTATCGAAATCCAGACACATCCTATCATTGGAACAGTACCGTACCAGGAAATACCATGGCTACTTTGTGGACTAAGTTCAAACCATTAAGCGAATTACCTCAACAAATGAATCCAGCAAGTGGCTATTTATTTAATACAAACCATTCACCATTTTTGGCAACGGACGAAAAATATAATTTAGATCCTAAAAAATATGATGTGAATGATGGATATGAAACCTATCATGATAATAGAAGTCGTCGCGCAAAGGATTTAATTGATCCCTTAGATAAATTAAGTTACGCCGATTTAAAACGTATTAAATTTGATAGAAGCCTGCCTTCCAAAATTTTATTTCCTTATGGATTCAATGCAGATAGTATGTTTTTAGTGGATGAAAATGCACATCCTAAATTAGCACCTATTATCATCACCTTAAAAAAATGGGATCATGCTGCAGTGGTTGATAGTAAAGGGGCTGCAATTTATAATATCGCTTATTACTTAGTTCCAAAAATAATGAAAGGTCGCAAAGACGATATGCTTACATTAAAAGAAGCTGTTGATGTTTATCAAAAAATAGACGAATACCTCAAAAAGAATTTTGGACGTACTGATATTGTATTAGGTGATTTACAAAAATTAGTAAGAGGGGATGAAAGCTGGCCTCAGGGAGGTATGCCTGATGTGTTAGCGGCAGTAATGAGTGAACCCTATAAAAATGGAACCAGAAAAATGAATAGTGGGGATGCTTATATCAATATTGTAAGTTTCCCGAAAGACGGCAGCCTTCCACATATTGAAACCGTGAATACTTTTGGTGCAAGTATGCATAAGGAAAGTCCACATTTTGCTGATCAACGTGCTATGTATCAAGCACAGGTATTAAAACCAATGACACTGGATAAAAATGAAGTATTAAGAAAAGCCGAAAAAACTTATCACCCTGAATAGAAACTATCACTTAAATAAAAGTAAAAAATTCAGGTAAAAATTAATTGAAGCATCCGAATAGTTACAGCCTTGCTGTAACTATTTTTTTATCTAGTATTGACTTAGTATCGAATAGCACACTTTTTTCACTAGATTTTATTTTCATATAATCTAAGGATTTAAAAAAATCATGTGCCACCGTTAATAGGATACCGTCATATTTATCAATAGTTGTAGTGAGTTTTATTTTATGTTTTGCAACAACTTCATGTGCATTTGCAAAAGGATCAAATGCATGAACTTGATATCCCATTTCAACTAATTGATGATAAATATCAAAAACTTTTGAATTTCTAATATCAGGGCAATTCTCTTTAAAAGTTACTCCCAATAAAAGAATGGTGGCTTTTTTATTTTCAAAGCCATTTTGAATCATGAGTCTATTTAATTTATTGGCTACAAATGAACTCATTTCATCATTCACAGCTCTTCCCGATAATATTACTTGTGGATTATGTCCTAATTTTTTTGCTTTGTACGCTAAATAATATGGATCAACTCCAATACAATGACCGCCTACTAATCCAGGTTTAAAAGGTAAAAAATTCCATTTGGTTGCAGCAGCATCAAGTACTTCCTGTGTATCAATACCCATTTTATCAAATATCAACGCTAGTTCATTTACAAATGAAATATTAATGTCTCTTTGCGCATTTTCAATTGATTTTGATGCTTCTGCCACTTTTATACTGGAAGCTTTGTGTGTGCCTGCTGTTATGATGCTATTGTAAAGTTGATCCACCTTTTCTGCAATATCAGGATTAGATCCTGAGGTAACTTTTTTAATTTTTGTTAATGTATTAACTTTGTCGCCTGGATTAATTCTTTCTGGCGAGTAGCCACAAAAAAAGTCTTGATTATATTTTAGGCAACTGGTTTTTTCTAAAATAGGAACGCAATCCTCTTCGGTACAACCAGGATATACTGTGCTTTCATAAATTACAATGTCTCCCTTTTTTAAGATAGAACCTAGCATTTCACTTGCATGCAAAAGTGGACTTAAGTCAGGTAATTTATTTTCATCAACTGGCGTTGGAACTGTCACTATATAAATAGTACAGTTTTGAATATCAATTAAATTTGCACTAAAAGTTAATCCTTTCGCATTTTGAATCTCAACTGATGTTGTTTGATTCGTTTCGTCATAACCTTTCTTTAATTCATTTAGTCTTTCTAAATTAGTATCATATCCAATCACTTGGTATTTTTTGCCAAATTCCACCGCTAAGGGAAGGCCAACATAACCAAGTCCAATGACCGCTAATGATTGATTTGAATTGATTGAACTACTCATTAAGTTCAAAGTTAATGGACTCCTTAATGATGTCCATAATTTTTTTCACCAGCTTCAATTTTTAAGGCTAAGCGGTTTTGCTTTGGAGGTAGTGGGCAGGTTGCAAAAGCGGTAAATGCGCAGGGTGGATTATAAGCGTTATTAAAATCTATTTCAGTATTACCATTGGTATCAGGTTTTGGGATTTCAATGAACCTTCCTGCCCCATAAGTTGAAACACCGGATGTTTGATCAGCAAATACAATAAATAATTTTGGACCTCCTTCATCAATCACATCCAAACTATATTTTTGACCGTTTTTCTCAAATATAAATTTACCCGCATTTTTGGTAGCAGTATTTTGTCCCAATACATTTGTAATCATTAAAAAATCCTGCGCGGGTTGTTCTAATTTACCTTTTATACGCCAGCTTTCATTAATTGAAAATCGTTCAATGCCCTTAAATTCAAGCAATGTTTTAGCTTTTAAATTTCTAAAGCGAATCCCAATCTTATCCTCCCTTTTTATAACAACCCATGAAAATTGTTTCCAATCCATTACAGCCGCTTGCTGATTAGATGTAAATACGGTATAGGATTGATTGGCTTTGCTTTTAGTTTTATTAATATCAATCAAATTAGCACCAGCACTTGTCCATGTTACAGAATCGCCATCATAGTTAAAACTTCCAAGTAAAGCAGGAAATGCAGCATTAGGATAATAACAATCAGCTGTTTTGGTACTTCCAAAACTATTATTACCCTTATGTAACCAAAATAAGCCTTCCAAATTCAACCAACTATTAGGCTTTTTCAAATCAGCGATTCTAGTTTGATGCCATTGATTAATAGTTGTTTTATAATCCACTTCCTGAGCAACAAGAGTTTTTACTAAAAAGATCATTACAATAAGGTAGAAGGCTTTTTTCATATTATCTGCTTTAATTAGGTAGACAAATATAAGTATTTTTATTTGTCTATAAAAATAGTAGGTTATTTGATTTTATCATATATCATATGAATTTAAATCAATTAGAAATATTTGGTTTTATTGGCTAATTTGTAAAAACATTATCGAATTAAGCAAGTTTATAAATTCACAGCATACTATGAAAAAGTTATTATCCTTTTTATTGCTTGTCATTTTTAGTACAAGTGCTATGGCTCAACTTGAATATGCAAATGGCATTGCGCATACAGTAATGAATAACTATCCTGACTCAATGGTGGTGAAAAAGTTTCTAAATCACTTGATTCAGGATAATCAAATTAAACAAGGTGAAAATATTGAGGAAATTCAAAATAAAAGGCCCGCTGTGTGGAATTACGAAATGTCAGTGGTGTTAATGGGGTTTGAACATTTATGGGAAAAAACACATGATGACAAATATCTTTCTTACACAAAAAAAATGATAGATCATTTTATTAATAATGATGGTACTATTAGAACTTATAACCTAGATGAATATAATTTTGATAATATTCCTGCAGGCCGTCAGTTACTTTTTTTATATAGTGTTTATCATGATGAAAAATATAAAAAAGCTGCTGCGCAAATTCGTCAGCAGCTTGCATGGCAGCCCCGCAATAAAGTTGGTGGATTTTGGCATAAATTAAAATATCCAACACAAATGTGGCTGGATGGATTATATATGGCAGCTCCTTTTTATGCCGCATATACTAGTACTCATCCAAATGATAATGACTTTTCAGATATTATCAATCAGTTTGTAATCATGGAAAAATACAGTCGCAATCAAGCAACCGGCTTATTATACCATGGTTGGGATGAAAGTCATTTACAAAAATGGGCCAACCCAAAAACAGGTCAATCACCTGAATTCTGGAGCAGAGCAATGGGCTGGTATATGATGGGTTTGGTTGATGTATTAGATTATATACCTAAAAATAATCCGCGCCGTGTTGAACTTATAAACATTTTAAACCGTTTAGCTAAATCAATTGCAAAATACCAGGATAAAAAATCAGGTGTATGGTGGCAAATAACAGATAAAGCAAACCAAAAAGATAATTATTTAGAAGCATCAAGTAGTGCCATGTTTGTATTTGCACTTGCAAAAGGAATTCGAATGGGCTACTTATCAAATGAGTATAAACAAGCCGTAAAATTTGGATATAATGGCATGATTAAAGAATTTGTGGTGGTGGATAGTAATAAAAAAGTACACTACAATAAGGCAGTATCTGGAGCTGGGCTTGGAGGAATACCTTACCGAGACGGAACGTATGCTTATTATGTAAATGAGCCAAAGCGAGATGATGATTTAAAAGCGATTGGACCTTTTATTCAGGCTTGTATTGAAATTGATTTTATGAATAAAAAAAGAGGAACTAATATGCCATAATATAGACTTGTATTAAACGCTTTTGTGTACCTTAGAACTACCTAAATATTGAATATGAAAATTGCTTGCTTCATCGCCTTGTTAAGCTTAGCTGTAACTGCTAATGCTCAAAACAAAAACACCAAGATTCACATTAATCATACGGCTATATATGTAATGAATTTAGCCGCATCCGGAAATTTTTATTCTACTGTCCTTGGTATTGATTCAATAGCCGAACCATTTCATGATGGTAGACACATTTGGTATAAAACAGGCGAACACACGATGTTACATGTTATCCAAGGAGCTACTCAAAAAAAAGAATATTACAAAAATCAACACACTTGTTTTACAGTGCCCGATTTTAATGCTTTTGTATATAAATTGCAATCCGTAAAATGGCCATATGAAGACGTTGCAGGAAATCTTAATAAAATAACAACGCGCGTTGATGGTGTTCATCAAATTTGGATACAAGACCCAGATGGTTATTGGATAGAAATTAATGATGACCAATTTTAATAAATACTAAAAAATAAAATACGATTTTATGAAACCAAAAATTGTTTTTATCTTTTTTGCCATCATATATTTCACTGCTGGGTTTAGCCAAGGAAAAGTGCTTACTAAACAGATTATCAAAAGCACTATTTTAAATAGAGATGTTCATTATACTGTGTATTTACCAGAAGGATATGAAACCAATGGGCGTAATTATCCGGTGACCTATTTATTACATGGTCATGGTGACTCGGATGATGGTTGGATTCAATTTGGAGAAATTAATCGCTTAGCAGATGCAGCCACTAAGGAGGGAAAAATAGCCCCGATGATTATTGTGACTCCTGATGGTTTTAAAAGTTTTTATATGAATGCGTTTGATGGCTCTATGAATTATGAAGATTTTTTTATAAAAGAGTTAATTCCGCATATTGAAAAAACATATAAAGTAAAAGCCGATAAGCGATTCAGGGGCATTGCTGGCCTTTCCATGGGAGGTTATGGTAGTTTATTATATGCATTGAAATATCCTGAATTGTTTGTGGCAGCCGCACCCTTAAGTGCTGCAATATGGACCAATAATGATTATGAAAATATGCAAGAAGCTAGGTACAATAATTATTTTGGGAGTAGCATTGGTAAAAATCTAAAAGGAAAAGATAGGCTCACAAACAATTGGTATGCCAATAGTATATTTAGTATTATAGATAATAAAACGCCCGAAGCATTAGGAGCCGTAAAATATTGGATTGACTGCGGTGACGATGATTTTTTAACAGTTGGTAATGCTCAGTTACATATTACACTTACCAATAAAAAAGTGGCACATGAATTTAGGATAAGAGACGGCGATCATAACTGGACCTATTGGAGAAATAACGTGATTGAAGCATTGTCATTTATTAGTGATAATTTTAGAGCAAAATAAAATATGGATAAGCCTATTCAAGTTTTTATTACAGGTGGTACTTTTGATAAAGAATACAATGAACTAAACGGTAATTTGTATTTTAAGGAAACGCATTTAAAGGAGATGTTGGAATTAGGTCGTAGTAAACTAAACCTTTCCTTAGAGACCTTAATGATGAAGGATAGTTTGGATTTTTTAGAAGCCGACAGAGCGCTTATTGCAAAAGCTTGTAATCAAACACCCTGTGATAAAATTTTAATTACGCATGGCACGGACACCATGACGATTACTGCCGAATATTTAATTGAAAATTGTAAAGAAAAAACCATTGTCCTTACCGGAGCAATGGTACCTTATAAATTTGGAAGTAGTGATGGGTTATTTAATTTAGGAAGTGCGCTTGCCTTTGTTCAAGTGCTCAAACCAGGTATTTATATTGCCATGAATGGTAAAATATTTGAAGCAGGTAAAGTAAAAAAAAATATAGACAAGGGTGAATTTGAGGCAATTTAATTTACATGACTATTGGATATTTTAATGAGTAAATGTATATTGTAACTTAATTACAAAATCAAACAGATAAATTTAATTAAACTACGCACTATGAAAACTACAAAAATTATTTACTGGATTAGTACTGGCATTATTTCATTATTTGCACTAAGTGCAATTCAGATGAATTCAGAAATGGCTATTGAAGGAACAAAACATTTAGGCATCCCACGTTACATGGGTTTAGAAGTAAGTATTGGACAATTAATTGGTGCCGTATTATTAGCTGTGCCAGCAATACCAGCTCGATTTAAAGAGTGGGCTTATGTAGGTTTTGGCATCATGTATTTAACTGCCGTAAATGCCCATATCGCAGTGGGTGATCCATTTATTCCTTTTGGAATGATGGGTGTTATATTTTTTGGATTATTGTTAACTTCTTATATTAGTTTCCACAAATTACAAAAAGCAAAAAGTTAGTTTTTTTTATTTAGTTGGTAACGCACTTAATAATATTTTTAGGAATCCGTCTATTTGCTTGTCTTCAATCCATCTTACTACTACCACCAAATCATTTTCAGTATCTACATAAATTGCGTTTGTACCATTACCAACATGTGTAAATGATGAAGCAGGTGCAGATGGGTACATTTTTTTATCGGTATTTAAAAAATAGTTCATGAATCCGTAACCTGTATTTGCTTGTGTAGGTGTGCGTGATTTATTTATCCAGTCTTCTGAAATTATTTGTTTACCATTCCAGTTTCCTTTTCTAAGGGTTAGTAAACCAAAACGTGCCATATCATAGGCATTCATATATAAACCTCCTCCAAAGTGACCACCTCCACTTACGGACTGAATCATTTTCCCATCCAATACAATCCATGCATTGTTATAGCCTGTCCATGCCCAAGTATTGGATGCCCCAATGGGATTCATAACTTCTTCTCTTAATACCTGAGGAAGTGGTTTTCGCCAAATAGTTGTTGCCGCCAACGCTAAGGCATTAACCCTAGTATCATTATATTTGTAAACCGTACCGGGTTCAAATCGTTTTCTGGTTGTCCATTCATCTGGTTTATCTGATGGCCTGTCAGCCCAATCTGGTTTACCCCATAATACCCCTTCCCAATCACTAGTTTGTCTTAGTAAATGATCCCAATTTATTTTTCTATTATGTGCTGTTTCAAATGGATAAATAAAGGATATTTTGGCAATTGGATTTTGATCGGCAGTTACACCTTCCCCATTGACTACTTGTATAGGAGGCAAATAGGTATAAACTGGATCTTGGATATTTTTAATTAAACCTTTATCAACTGCTAAGCCAACAACCGTTGACACCATACTTTTTGTAACGCTGTTAACTGATTCTACCGAATTAGGATTTCCCCAACTTGCTATAACGTATCCTTTATAAATAATTAAACCAGCAGCAGGTCCCCTACTTGCCATTGGACCAATAGGATCTGAAAAGGGTTCCTTGCCATATTGCATGGCTTGAGACAGCCATAGGTTTTTAGGTAATTTGGTTTCATTTTCCTTTGCAAAAGATATGGCTTCATTTATTTTATTACTGTCAATATTAAAAGATATTGCAGATTTAGTCTCCCAATTATTTTGACTTGGAAAATATAATTTAGTTTGAGCGTTTGATACCATAATCTCAAATAAAAATATACCTAATAATAGTTTACGCATGGAATTGCTTTTTTGTTGGTTATGATTCTTTCTATTTTTTATTTTAATTGTGTGGTGTCAACTCTTGTAGGCGTATCCTTACCAGCAATAATTGACTGAGCACTTAAAGCAATTGCTTTTATAATTTCATTCATATTATTCATGTCTAAAGTTTCAAATTCATCACTTGGTTTATGATAATTAGGTTCGCTATCCATTTTTGAAGTTGAAATAGTATGTGCTGGAACGCCTAATCTTGCAAGGGTTGCATTATCGGATCTATAAAATAAATTCTGATCCGTATAGGGATCAGGGTAAAATTTAAAATCAGTACCCGCTAAATTTTGTTGAAGTATTTGACCCATATTAGTTTTTTCATAACCGGTGATGTATGCACTATTTTTTCCCCATTTACTTTCAGTGCCTATCATTTCTAAATTAAACATGGCCTTAACGGTTATTGGATCAAACTGTTTCGAAAAATATTGCGCGCCAAAACCACCCATTTCTTCGGCAGTAAATGCAACAAATATTAAAGTACGTTCATTATTATTCAATTTCTTGAAATATTTAGAAAGCATCATCATAGCTGTCGTTCCAGCAGCATCGTCATTAGCACCATTGTAAATAGAGTCGCCATTAACAGCTTTCGCACTATTAATACCTAAATGGTCATAATGCCCTGAAAATATTACAAACTCATTAGGCAAAGACTTACCAGGGATGACACCTACAACATTATTTAAAACAAGCTCTTCAATTTTATGATTAGCTTC
This sequence comes from uncultured Bacteroidota bacterium, assembly GCA_903929425.1. Taxonomy (GTDB): domain Bacteria; phylum Bacteroidota; class Bacteroidia; order Chitinophagales; family Chitinophagaceae; genus Sediminibacterium. Next base: position 179 of record CAIYUO010000042.1, on the reverse strand, counting down.
AACATTAAATTTAGTTGGTTTTTGATTTGACAAAATATAGATTACCGTTTTTTGTTGTGTAGTAATATTTGATTTGAAAGATATAAGTCGACTAAAATTATTTGCAAAACTTTCGTCCACTAAAACAATACAATTTTTATTGGAGGTTAAAAGTTTTCTTGCTGTTTGAACTAAATTAT
>CAIYUO010000041.1 GCA_903929425.1 uncultured Bacteroidota bacterium | reverse complement strand
GTCAAGATTTGTTGAAAAAAGAAAAGAGCTTAGTTCAGAAACACTTATGGAATACAATGCATTATGTCAAATGCTTCCTGGGGCAACTTCTACTCAAACCATCATACTCATTGGCTATAAAAAAGGGGGATACCCATTAGCTTTTTTAACTTTATTAGTATGGTTGTTGCCGGCTTGCTCCATAATGACATTGATTGCCATTTTGTATTCGAATGCTATTTTAAAAAACACCTTTAATACATTCCTATTTCTAAAACCAATGTCCATTGCATTTATTTTAAGTGCAACCTTTGCATTATATGCTAAAGCCATTAATAACACCATTACTCAATTTATTTTAATAGCTACTTTTATAATTGTATTACTTGCTTTTAAATCACCTTGGACCATTCCACTTTTAATTATTTTTGGAGGCATTGTAACCAACTTTAGTAAAAAAAGAATTCCTGAAATGCAGGTACAAAAAATAAAAGTAAATGCCAGACCTATTATTGTTTTTCTCATTTTATTTTTAACTGCAGGATTTTTATCCGAAAAAGCATCAAAGGAAAATTGGCCTCATCAAAAAATGTTTAATCTTTTTGAAACGAATTATCGATTTGGCACTTTTGTTTTTGGGGGTGGTGATGTTTTAGTGCCATTGATGTATGAGCAATATGTATCACGTCCCTTGTCCAATAAAGTGATTCAGGGTAAAAGAGATGTCATTAAGGTTTCAAGTGAAGAATTTTTAACGGGTGTAGGTATAGGAAGAGTACTGCCTGGACCCGTTTGGGCCATAACAAGTTATGCCGGTGCTATGGCAGTTAAAAACAATAGTGTTTCTTGGCAAATTGCAGGAGCCATTATAGCCACATTAGGCGCCTTTTTACCTAGCTTTTTTATTGTACTTTTTGCTTTTCCTATTTGGGAAAATCTGAAAAAATATGCAGTGGTATATCGCTCCTTAGAGGGCATTAACGCTGCTGTTGTGGGTATCATGTTAGGGGCGAGTATGTATTTTTTAAAGGATTTATTGCAAAGTATGCAGTTTAATAATGGGCCGTCGATTTTGATTAATTTGAGTATATTATTGGGGAGCACTTATTTATTATACACCAAAAAAATAGCCACACATTGGCTAGTACTATGTGTTATGGGGATAGGTGTAATAAGTGTTTTGTTTACATAATGGAAGTTATTTTAAGCATTAAAAAAAATAAAAGGTAAAAACCTGTTAATTTAATTCCCATTATTATTTTATTAAATTTTCCTTTGCTAATATTGTAATAATGAAGATTGGGAATTTTAGGATAATAATATTTTTCTTGTGTTTTGCAATTAAATCAAATGCACAAAGCATTACAGTTAGCGGAAATGTATTTGATATATCTGGCCGTCGCCCCATTGAGTCTGTCATTGTAAGTAGTGGCCAAAATCAAACCACAACCGATTCCTTAGGTAGGTACATTATCACCGTAAAATCAAAGGATTCATTATGGTTTTCTCTATTTGGTAAAAACACTCAAAAGTTTCCCGTGGATACCGTTTCCGATCCACATAATTTTAATATTATGATACACGTTCCAGGATATGACCTCCCTGAAGTTCGGGTTAGAAATAGTTATTATAGGCTTGACTCCATTCAAAATAGAAATGACTATGCCAAGTACTTTAATTATCAACCACCTGGCTTGAGACTTAGCAATAATCAACAACTATTTGGGTCTGGTGGATTAACGGTGGGATTAGATTTAAATGAGATCATCAACATGTTTCGTTTTCACAGAAATAGAAATTTACAATTTTTGCAAAAAAGGCTCGTTTCTCAAGAGCGAGATAAGTATGTTGATTACAGGTTTACTAAGCGATTTGTACAAAAGTTAACCCATTTGGAGGGAGCGTCGCTTACTAATTTTATGGCCTTTTCAAGACCCTCTTATGATCTATTGGGGGTATTAAATGATTTGGAATTAGGGCTTTATATTCAAAAAAAATACAGTGAATATAAAAAAGCGCATTAGGGTTGGGGTAAGTGATTAGCCATTCATCTATTTTATTTTCATAAAACCTTATGTTTAGCTATCTTTATTCACTAAAATTCAGTCACTTGAGAAAGATTCATTTATTTACCCTTTCACTTATTTTAGGGGTTGTAGCTTGTAAAGAAAAACCTAAATCTATTGATAAGTTTAATCCAAACTCATCCGTTTCAGTTGATGTAACGGTTGTCGAAGCCCAAAAAGTTGAAAAACAAATTGAAGTGAACGGTTCAGTGCTTGCCAATGACTATGTTGAATTGCATCCTGAGGTAAATGGGCGTATCACTTTTTTACAAGTGCCAGAGGGTAAGCTTATTAAAGCAGGTACCATTATTGCTCGTTTAAATGATGCCGATTTACAAGCCCAACTATCAAAGGCAAAAGTACAATTGGACTTGGCATTTATCAATGAACAAAGAAATAAACAATTACTTGCTGTAAAGGCCATCAATCAAAGTGACTATGATGTTTCATTACAACAAGTTAAAAGTATTCAAGCTGACATTTCCTATACTCAGTCCTTAATTGATAAAACAGTTATTAAAGCTCCATTTACCGGCCAAATTGGTTTAAGACAAGTGAGTGTAGGTGCTTATATTAACACGGCAACCACTATTGCGACATTACAAAGTTTAGATAAATTAAAAATGGATTTTACGATACCTGAATTGTATGGTTCCTATGTAAAGGTTGGCAACAAAATTAGCATTAGCACATTGAATTCGGGAGATAAAAAAATGGAAGCTACTATTACTGCTATTGAACCGCAAATTATTGCGGCTTCTAGAAATTTAAAAGTTCGTACTAGTTTTAAAGGTAATATTTTACCAGGTGCTTATACAAAAGTGTATTTACAACAAAAAAATGCTGCTCCAAGTATAATGGTACCATCTAATGTGATCATTCCTGATTCAAAATCAAAACAAATAGTGGTTGTAAAAAATGGACAAGCAAAATTTGTGAATGTCGAAACAGGATATCGTACGCAAACAGCAGTTGAAATTACAAAAGGATTACAAGTAGGTGATAGCGTAATTGTAGCAGGTATGTTGTTTGTGAAGGATGGCTCTAAATTAAAAATCGGTAAGTCTTTATCCAATATTGATATCACAAAATAGGCTTTAACAACTCAAGTTATCTAGATGAATATATCTGAACTCTCCTTAAAACGTCCGGTACTTGCTACCGTAATGAATATTGCCATTATTATTTTTGGATTAGTTGGCTTTTCTTTTTTAGCCTTAAGGGAATACCCTGCTATTGATCCGCCGATTATCATGGTTCAAACTTCTTATACTGGAGCGAATGCCGAGGTGATCCAAAGTCAAATTACGGAACCTTTAGAAAAAAGCATTAATGGTATACCTGGCATTAAAACTATTAATTCGTCAAGTTCAGTTGGAAATTCAAATATTACTGTTGAGTTTAATTTAGGCGTAAACTTAGAAACAGCAGCAAATGACGTGCGTGATAAAGTATCTCAAGCAACTCGATCTTTACCACAGGACCTTTCTAGCCCTCCTGTTGTTTCAAAGGCTGATGCAAGTGATTTTATTTTAATGTTGACTGTTAGAAGTAAAACCAAAGGTTTATTAGAACTTACAGAGTACACAGAAAATGTTTTACAACAAAGGTTTCAAACCATTGACGAAGTAAGTAATGTAGGTATTAGAGGTAAGCGACAATCAATGCGTATTTATCCAAATGCTGACTTATTAAATGCACATGGTATAGCTTTTAATGATATTCAAACTGCATTGAATAAAGAAAACATTGAATTGCCTGCTGGCGGTATTTATGGAAATAAATCAGAATTTGTAATTCGTACGTTAGGAAGATTAAGTAAAGAATCTGACTTTAGAGATATTATTTTAAAAGAAGATGCCACTGGTATTGTAAGATTAGGTGACATTGCTAAAGTAGAATTAGGTCCAGAACAAGAAGATCAGGGTACTTATTTCAATGGAGTGCCGGTGGTGATGTTAACTATTTCACCTCAACCAGGAGCGAATCAAATAAAAATTGCAGACGAATTTTATAAAAGATTAGAAGAGGTAAAAAAGCAAAATAAATCAGATATTGAATTTGCTATTCCTATTGACAATACTTTAAATATTAGACGTGCATTATCGGAAGTTAAAGAAACCATTGTTATTTCATTTGTATTGGTTGTGTTTGTTATTTTCTTCTTTTTTAGAAACTGGTTAATTGCAATAAGGCCTTTAATTGATATACCCATTTCATTAATTGCCACTTTCTTTATTATGTATTTAGCTGGCTTTTCTATTAATGTATTAACCTTACTAGCCATTGTATTAGCTACAGGCTTGGTGGTAGATGATGGTATTGTAGTTACTGAAAATATTTTTCGAAAATTGGAGGAGGGCTTGTCCTTGAAAGATGCTGCGAGGGAAGGAAGTAAAGAAATTTTCTTCGCTGTTATTTCAACATCTATTACGTTAGCGGTTGTATTTATGCCGGTGATTTTTTTACAAGGTTTTGTAGGATCCTTATTCAAAGAATTTGGGGTTGTTGTTGCAGGAGCAGTATTAGTGTCGGCATTCGTTTCCTTAACCATTACACCCGTATTGAATGTGTACTTAAACCGAAAGGACGGAGCACACGGTAAGTTTTATGAACGCACTGAACCATTCTTTAAAGGAATTGAATTAGGCTATAAAAATTTATTAAATGGGTTTTTAAAAATTCGTTGGTTTGCTTGGGTGATTGTTATTGCCTGTGTAGGATTAATTTTTATACTTGGCAAAACCATTCAAAGTGAATTGGCCCCCTTAGAAGACAAAGGCTCTATCAGAATTACCTTGTCAGGCGCTGAAGGAACAAGTTACGAGGACATGAAAGGGGATTTATTAAAGGCAGTAAGAATCATGCAAGATTCTTTCCCTGAACAAGCATTTACTTGGGGTAGTGTTCCTGGATACGGTGGTAATAGTGGTAATAGCTCAGCATCAGGTCGTTTAGGATTAGTGGATAAAACGGATAGAAAAAGAACTCAATCAGAAATTGCAGCTGACTTAAATAAAAAAATGAAGCGTTTTAAAAACGTTCGTGTATTTGCAATTGAAGAACAAACTATTTCAGTCGGTATGATGTCAAGAGGTTCTTTGCCTGTTCAGTTTATTATTCAAAATTTAGACTTTCAAAAAATTAAAACGGCGATACCTAAATTTTTAGAAGCAGCCAGAAAAGACAAGACATTCCAAAATGTGGACGTGAACTTAAAGTTTAATAAACCGGAATTAGATTTATCAATTGATCGTATGAGGGTTAGGGATTTAGGTTTGACAACAGCCGATGTTGCTCAAGCTTTGCAAGCAGCATTTAGCGGTGCGCGATCGGCTTATTTTATCATGAACGATCGTCAGTACCAAGTTATCACGCAGGTATCTAGATCTGAAAGAAATGAACCTACGGACATTAATAAAATTTATGTCAGAAATAACAAGGGTGAAAACATTCCTATATCAAGTGTATTAATTACCGAAGAAAATAGTAACCCACCCAACCTATATCACTACAATCGATTTAACGCTGCAACTGTGTCGGCTTCATTAGCCGAAGGTAAAACTATTGGTGATGGAGTAGCTGCCATGGAAAAAATTGCAAAAGATCAATTGGATGAAAGTTTTCAAACAGCCTTAAGTGGTCCAAGTAGAGACTTTAAAGAAAGTTCTTCTAATACGTCACAAGCTTTACTGTTAGCCTTGATTTTAATTTACTTGGTATTAGCAGCACAATTTGAAAGCTTTACCGATCCATTTATAATCATGATTACCGTTCCTTTAGCATTAGCAGGGGCACTTTTATGTTTATGGTTATTTGATCAAACACTTAATATATTTTCTCAAATTGGAATTATCATGTTGATTGGATTGGTAACTAAAAATGGAATTTTAATTGTAGAATTTGCTAATAAAAAACGCGAAGCTGGCCTTCCTATTAAAGAGGCCGTTTTAGAAGCTGCAGCACAACGTTTCCGCCCCATTTTAATGACTAGTTTAGCTACTGCCTTAGGTGCATTGCCCATTGCTATTAGTTTAGGTGCCGCGGCAACTAGTCGTAAACCACTAGGAACTGTAATTGTTGGAGGTTTATTATTTTCATTAGTACTTACCTTATTTGTAATTCCATCGGTTTATACCTATATGTCAAGTAAACATAGAAGACAAGTTGATTAGTTACAAATTTTGTAACTTGTTAGCATGAAAAACATTTTACTTGTTTGTACCTTATTTATACTAGCGGCCTGTGATTTTTCCAATAATGAGGATACATCACAGGCCGCTTGGTCGTTTAACAGGTTTGTAAAAGTAGATAGTGCTAATCCAATTTTACTTCCCGACACAGCTTATAATTTTATTTGTCCGGTCCAGCATGCCAATGTCCAATGGCAGTCAAAAAATGTATTAAATCCAACTGCATTTGTAAAGGACCGCAAAGTTTATTTACTTTATCGTGCACAGGATAGTGCAATGACTTCAAGACTTGGATTAGCAATAAGTGAGGACGGCATTCATTTTAAAAAACAACCTGCCCCTGTTTTTTACCCAGCTAATGATTCCATGTTAAAATATGAATGGAAGGGAGGTGTTGAAGATCCGCGAATTGTAGCGATGCCTGATAGCGGCTATATGCTTACTTATACTTCCTATGATGGTAAAACAGCAAGACTATGTTTTGCAACTACCTATGATTTTACACATTGGGAAAAACACGGCCCTGTTTTGAAATCATCAAAATATATTAATAGCTGGTCAAAATCAGGTGCCATTGTGGTTGAACGAGTTGGTGAAAAAATGGTTGCTAAAAAATTGAATGGCAAATATTGGATGTATTTTGGCGATACGGATTTGTATATGGCTTATTCAAATGACTTACTACATTGGGAACCTTTAGAAAATAGTGAAAGCCAAAAGTTAGTGAGTGTATTACAACCAAGAGCAGGTTATTTTGATAGTCGTTTAGTGGAGCCAGGCCCCTATGCATTATACACCACAAAGGGAATTGTACTAATTTATAATAGTAGCAATGCAGCCAATCATAATGACAAAACTCAACCTAAATTTACCTATGCTGCCGGACAAGCTTTGTTTGATATTAATGAGCCGTATAAATTAATGGAACGTTCGCGTAATTATTTTATGCATCCCGATAAAGCGTATGAGCTAAAAGGGGAAGTAAACAATGTTTGCTTTATTGAAGGACTTGTTTATTTTAACAATCAATGGTTATTATATTATGGCACTGCCGATTCTAAAATTGCAGTTGCTGTTGCAAAGCCATAATTATTGTTTAAAAAATATTGACTTCATAAAATTAGCGGTTTCTTTTTCAACGCTAACAATATCCTTAGAAACAATAGGTGAAGCAAGTACATGGCTTCCTGCATTAGGAATGGCAACCATCTTTTTCAAACTATCAGGAGTAGCAATGGCTGCGAACATTTTTTTAATGCCACTTACTTTTACCACATTGTCTTGATGTTGTTCATCCTTGTAATAGTATAAAACTAGTGTTGGTTGTTTTACTTTACTAAATGTTTCATTAGTCATGGTTGCTTCAATTAAATTTTGAAGTTCGATGGTTGATTCTAAACGATATTTAGCATTCCAGTATTTCGGATAATCATTATTTGTGTAATTTATGACTGCATAGTTTCCTCCTTTTACAAATCTTGCAATTTGTAATCCCCAAGGATTATTTAATACACTAGCTGCTGGATTGTTAATTTCAATATTGGGTGAATACATAACGAGCCCCGCAATTTCAGGATAGGTTGCAGCTAATTGCAGAGAAAGAGTGCCCCCTGTTGAAGTGCTCATGATAATTACTTTTTTGCCTAATTTTTTTCCAATAGCATAAGCGAATTTTGCGGACTCCCAATATTTTTCAGCTGTTAAATTTACAAGGTCTTCGGTCGTGTCAATTCCATGCTCCGCTTGTCTTGCTAGGTATAAATTACAATGAAATGCTTTTGCAATATTTTCATGCACAGGCGCTCCTTCCATTTGGCTTGCACTGAATCCATGTAAGTATACAATGGCATATTCAGTAGGTTGATGCAAACTATCTGCCCAAATAATTTTTGCTTCATTATTGGCTTTAAGTTTGTGTTGTTTTTCGCCTGCTTGAATGAAGCTATCTAAATTTACTGCAGCCGGAATATTGGGTAATGTATTTTCTAAGATTGCTGGACTCGGGTGTGGCCCTAAAAAATAAACAGTCGTAAGTATGATTAAGATAATGCTCGTGTATTTCAGGAATCGCATATAATTTATTTTGTTAAAGCTAATTAATTCAAAGTTGATTAAAAAATTTTTTGCGTATCTTGATACACTAAAAACGTTGCTATGACCAATCAAAGATTTTTATCCCTTGATGTATTTAGAGGGATGACCATTTGCTTGATGATTATTGTGAATACGCCTGGAGATGGTGCTGCAACTTTTGCTCCATTTTTACATGCAAAATGGGATGGCTTTACGCCCACCGATTTAGTATTCCCCTCCTTTTTGTTTGCTGTTGGCAACGCCATGAGTTTTGTTTTGCCAAAATGGGAGAAGCTTTCCAGTAGTACTGTATTATTTAGAATTACCAAAAGAACGCTACTTATATTTTTATTAGGCTATCTAATGTATTGGTTTCCATTTACAGGCCCTATTGAAAATACTAGAATATTGGGTGTTTTGCAACGCATTGCATTATGTTATGGTTTAGGTTCTTTAATTGCGCATTATATGCATGAACGAGTATTAATGATATTAGCAGGTGTTTTACTTTTAGTTTACTGGTATATCAGTATTCACTTTGGCATTGCTGGTCAGGAATTAACCATAACAGGTAATGCAGGTATTTTATTTGACAAGTGGTTGATGGGTGATTCACATATGTATCACGGCGAGGGTATTGCATTTGATCCTGAAGGTTGGCTAAGTACAATACCAGCCATCGTAAATGTATTAATAGGATTTAGAGTGGGTAAGTTTATACAAGAAAAAGGGAAAACATATGAAGGACTTACTCATTTATTAATGTGGGGTGCAGGTTTTATTTTCCTTGGTTTTATGTGGAATTATCAATTCCCAATTAATAAAAAATTATGGTCAAGTAGCTTTGTAATGTTAACGGTTGGTTTGGATATGGTTATTATTGGCACCATTATTTACCGAATTGAACTACAGCGACAACTCCAATTTTCGAGCTTTTTTGAAATTTTTGGTAAAAATCCTTTAGTCATCTATTTATTTTCTGAAATTCTGGCCATTACCCTAAATACCTTGAAAGTGGGTGATATTTCCTTATTTAGCTGGATTTTCCAACATGGTTTCTCCTTTTTTGCCCCTTATTGGGCTTCTTTGGCCTTTGCAATCTCCTTTATGTTGATTTGCTGGTTATTGGGTTATATATTAAATAAATACAAAATATATATTAGGGTGTAATACTTAATAATCCTTTTATCTGTTTTGTTTTTTTTAGGACTATAAAGGGCGTACCTTTGCACCCTCAAAACAGTACATGGAAATAAGAAACATCGCTATTATAGCCCACGTTGACCACGGTAAAACTACATTGGTTGACAAAATTTTGCACGCAACAAAGGTATTCAGAGACAACCAGGAGACTGGTGATCTTATCATGGATAGTAATGAATTAGAGCGTGAAAGAGGTATTACCATTTTAAGTAAGAACGCTTCTGTAACTTATAAAGGCGTTAAAATCAACGTAATTGATACTCCAGGTCACTCTGACTTTGGTGGTGAAGTAGAGCGTGTATTAAAAATGGCAGACGGTGTATGTTTGTTAGTGGATGCTTTTGAAGGTCCAATGCCTCAAACTCGTTTCGTATTACAAAAAGCATTGCAATTGAATTTAAAACCAATTGTAATCATCAATAAAGTAGACAAAGAAAACTGCCGTCCTGACGAAGTACACGATGCAGTTTTTGAATTATTTTTCAATTTAGATGCAACCGAAGAACAATTAAACTTCCCTACATTTTATGGTAGTGGTAAGAATGGTTGGTTTAATGATAGCTTGACACAATGTGAAGACATCACTCCTTTAATGGATGGTATCTTAAAATATGTACCAGGTCCAGATGTGAAGGAAGGTCATACACAAATGCAAATTACTTCATTAGACTATTCTACTTTCTTAGGTCGTATTGCCATTGGTAAAGTTGAAAGAGGAACTATTAAAGAAGGTCAAAATATTGTGTTGGTACAAGCAGACGGAAGCATCAAAAAGAATAAAGTAAAAGAATTATACGTATTTGAAGGAATGGGTAAGCGTAAAGTAACTGAAGTTATTTCTGGTGATTTATGTGCTGTAGTTGGTTTAGAAGAATTTAATATTGGAGATACGATTGCAGATCCTGAAAATCCTGAAGCATTACCTATTATCAGTGTAGACGAACCTACAATGAGCATGACTTTTAGTATTAACAACTCACCTTTCTTTGGTAAGGAAGGAAAGTTTGTGACTTCTCGTCATATTCGTGATCGTTTAATTAAAGAAACTGAAAAGAACTTAGCATTACGTGTTGAAGAAACAGACAGTGCGGATAGTTTCTTGGTATATGGTCGTGGTATTTTGCACTTAGGTGTATTGGTTGAAACAATGCGTCGTGAAGGTTATGAATTAACCGTTGGTAACCCACAAGTATTGGTAAAAGAAATAGACGGTAAAAAGAATGAGCCGTTTGAAATATTAGTCGTGGATGTTCCAAGTGATTTTAGTGGTAAAGTAATTGACTTAGTAACTCAGAAAAAAGGAGAAATGTTAATTATGGAATCTAAGGGTACCATGCAACATTTAGAATTTGATATTCCTTCAAGAGGATTGATTGGTTTACGTTCTCAAATGTTAACACAAACTGCAGGTGAAGCAGTAATGGCGCACCGTTTCAACGAATACAAGCCTTGGAAAGGACAAATTCCTGGAAGAAGCAATGGTGTATTAGTTGCAAAAGGTGGCGGTACAACAACAGCTTACTCCATTGATAAATTACAAGACCGAGGTCGTTTCTTTATTGAACCAGGTGAGGAAGTTTATGCAGGTCAAATTTTGGCAGAGCATATCAAGCCAGGTGATTTAAATATCAATGCGGTTGAGATGAAGAAATTAACCAATCACCGTGCAAGTGGAAGTGACGATAGCGTTCGTATCACACCAAAAGTTCAATATACATTAGAAGAGTGTATGGAGTACATACAGTTTGATGAGTGTATTGAAGTAACACCAAAGTCGGTGCGTATGCGTAAGTCAATGCTTGATGAAAATGAGCGTAGTAAAGCAGCGAAGACAAACAACAACTAGTATTCATCTAGTTTGAAATATTAAAAAGGCCTGCGAATTTCGCGGGCCTTTTTAATTGTAAAATTTTCAATTACTACTTTAAATCGGTTTGTTTAAAGCATTCCAAAGCATATCCTTTAATTCCACTAAATTTTTATTGATAGCAGAGGATATGAAAATATGAGGAATATTTTCAGGTAATTCTTTTTCGATGGCATCTTGTAATTCTTGATCTAATAAATCAGACTTACTGATAGCAATGATAAATTCTTTTTGAAGTAGTTCAGGATTGAATTCGTTGAGCTCGTTTTTTAAAATTTCAAATTCTTTTTTATGATCGTTGGAGTCAGAAGGAATTAAAAATAATAAAACTGCGTTTCTTTCAATATGTCTTAAAAAACGGTGCCCTAAACCTTTTCCTTCAGCAGCTCCTTCAATAATACCTGGTAAATCGGCAATACAAAACGAACGATTATCACGATATGCAACCATACCCAACTGCGGTGTTAATGTAGTAAAAGCGTAATTAGCAATTTTTGGTTTTGCTGCAGTAATGGAAGAAAGTAATGTTGATTTTCCTGCATTAGGAAATCCAACTAATCCAACATCGGCTAATACTTTTAATTCAATTTGTTTCCAGCCTTCAATGCCATCTTCACCAGGTTGTGCATATTCAGGAACCTGTTGTGTAGCGGTTGCAAAATTACTGTTGCCTAAACCTCCCCTTCCTCCTTTTAGTAATATAATTTCTTGACCGTCTTTTAAAATTTCTGCTTCAATGTTTCCTGTTTCTTCATCTCTTGCAATGGTACCAAGTGGCACTTCAATAATAATATCTTTTCCATCCTTACCTGTACAATTATTCTTACTTCCGTTTTCTCCATCTTCAGCAATTACGTTTTTATGATAACGTAAATGCAATAAGGTCCATAGTTGGGAATTTCCTCTTAAAATCACATGACCTCCGCGACCACCATCACCACCATCGGGGCCTCCTTTCGCAGTTAATTTGTTTCTTAAAAAATGTTTACAACCTGCACCGCCATGACCACTATGTGCGAAAATCCGGATGTAATCAATAAAATTGTTTCTTTCTGACACTTTATAATATTAACTGCAAAGTTAACCTTATTTATTAGCTTTCAAACCATCTATTAATATGGCTACCATATTTTGTTCTAATTCCTCAGCTGATATTTTTTTAGTTGATCGGTGCCAGCTTTCAATGCCACTTACGGCGTGTAAAAAAATCAGCACTACCGTTGGTGCATCAATGGCTTTAATTTCTTTATTTCTAATACCTTCCTCAATAATAGCCGCTAATCTTTTACGATATACTCTTCGTTGATTTTGGTAATTGGATAGGTAAGGATCAGATAAATGTTTCCATTCTCTATCGCTCACATAAACCTCCTCATAATGATGAATCATTTCACTAATATGAAAACGAAGAATTCTTTCCATTTTTTGCAATGACGTAATAGATTCGGATTCAATTTCATCCAATTTAATGACAAATTTATTGGCAACACTAAAAACCAATTCGTGCAATAATTCACTTTTCGATTTAATATGGTTATATAAGCTAGCAGCTTCTACACCGACTGCTTCTGCCAAATCGCGCATACTTGCAGCCTTATATCCTTTTTCTCTAAACAGGGTAGCCGCTTTGCTTACAATTACATCTTTGCGGGATAGATTTTTTTCGATTTTGATTCTTGCCATTTCAGTAAAATTTATGCTTGTTAGCACAAAATTAGTCATTTGAGCCTTTAAAATCATTAATTTTTTCAAAAAATAGCCTTTTTGTTAGTTTTTTGATTATCAATCACTTACACAACTACGTTATATTGTCGAATGCTGACGGGGGAGTTCCCCTTAAAATATCGTAGTTTCGCGTCTATAAAAAAACAATAACAAATGTCTTTAGTAGTTGTCGGATCAATGGCTTTTGATGCCATAGAAACTCCCTTCGGGAAAAGTGATAAAATTATTGGTGGAGCTGCCACTTATATTGCATGGTGTGCTTCCAATTTTACTCCTGTAAAACAAATTTCAGTAGTGGGTGGTGACTTCCCTCAATCGGAATTAGACGCTTTAACCAATAGAGGTGTAAATTTAGAAGGGGTACAAATAAAAAAAGACGAAAAAACATTTTTTTGGAGTGGAAAGTATCATTTAGATATGAATACCCGCGACACTTTAGAAACACAATTAAATGTGTTGGAAAATTTTCAACCAGTAGTTCCAGAGAGTTACCAAGACTGTGATATTTTAATGCTAGGTAATTTAGTGCCTGGTGTTCAAAGTAGTGTCATTAAGCAAATGAAAAATCGTCCAAAGTTAATCGTAATGGATACGATGAATTTTTGGATGGAAATCATGTTAGATGATTTATTACATACCATAAGTTTAGTGGATGTTTTATTAGTGAATGATAGCGAAGCACGTCAATTAAGTGGTGAGTATAGTTTAGTTAAAGCGGCTAAAAAAATTATGGCAATGGGTCCTAAATATTTAATCATTAAAAAAGGTGAACATGGTGCATTATTGTTTCACGAGAACGAAGTATTTTTTGCGCCTGCTTTACCATTAGAAGAAGTGTTTGATCCAACGGGTGCTGGTGATACCTTTGCTGGTGGCTTTGTTGCTCATTTAGCTAAAACCAAGGACTTGTCATTTGAAAACATGAAGTCTGCCATTATATTAGGTAGTGCGATGGCAAGTTTCTGCGTTGAGAAATTTGGTACACAAAGATTAACTGAAATTAATCACCAGGATATTAAAGAACGCGTACAATCGTTTGTTTCTTTAGTGAATTTCGACATTGAATTAGTTTAATTTGGTGAAATCAACACATCCAATTAATTTTGCTCCACAATGATGAAAAATAAACATACAAAACAAATTAAAAAACCTCGCTAAGCGGAAGGTCTGATTGTTTGTATGCGAATAAATATACTCAGAAGCCTTCCTTAACCAGGAAGGCTTTTTTTTTGAAGTTTTTGTAAAACATAAGACTTAGAAAAAGAAACTCGGATAATTTGAAAGTCCTCAGCAGGACTTTGGCTTTAAAAAAGAATAATTAACAACGAATAAAAAATAAAACACATGAAAGTTGCAGTAGTAGGTGCCACAGGGCTAGTAGGCACAAAAATGTTACAAGTACTAGCTGAAAGAAATTTTCCAGTAACAGAATTAATTCCAGTTGCCTCTGCTCGTTCAGTAGGCAAGGAAGTGGTTTTTAAAGGAAAGTCTTATAAAGTAGTTGGCATGGAACAAGGTATTGCTGCTAAACCTGCTGTTGCTATATTTTCAGCTGGAGGTGGAACTTCAACTGAGTGGGCGCCAAAATTTGCTGCAGCTGGAATTCGTGTTATTGATAATTCGTCGGCTTGGAGAATGGATCCGACAAAAAAATTAGTTGTACCTGAAGTAAATGCAAATGTATTAACTGCGGAGGATATGATTATTGCAAATCCAAATTGTTCAACCATTCAAATGGTGGTGGCTTTACAACCTTTACATGCAAAGTATAAAATTAAGCGTGTAATTGTAAGTACTTATCAGAGTGTAACAGGTACCGGTAAGCAAGCAGTGGATCAATTAATGGATGAGCGTGCAGGAAAAAAACTGACAGCTGATGAAATGGCTTATAAATACCAAATTGATTTAAATGCGATTCCTCAAATTGATGTTTTCTTAGAAAATGGATATACGAAAGAGGAAATGAAAATGGTAAAAGAAACCTGCAAAATCATGCAAGACGATTCCATTAAAGTAACTGCAACAACAGTTCGTATTCCGGTAATGGGTGGACATAGTGAAAGTGTGAATGTGGAATTTGAAAATGAATATGATTTGAAAGTATTGATTGCAGATTTAGCTGCAGCACCTGGTGTGGTTGTTCAACAAGATGACGCTACTCAATTTTATCCAATGCCATTGTGGGCGCATGAAAAAGACGAAGTATTTGTGGGTCGTTTACGTCGTGACGAAACACAAGCAAAAACATTAAACATGTGGATTGTGAGTGATAACTTACGCAAAGGCGCTGCTACCAATGCAGTACAAATAGCAGAGTATTTGGCCGCTCAAGGAATCATTTAGTTTTTATAAAAAAGAATATTCATGAATCATCTCATGCTTCGTGCTCAAACATGCAGACTTTTTTAACGTTCGAATTTATAAATTTTTCACGCTATGACTCGAATCTCAGCATTAAGATGATTCATTGCTTTCTTTTAAAAAAACTAGTTTTTAATCAATTCCATTAATAAACAAACCCTACGCAGATAAACTAAGTCAAAGCCCCCGTTTATGGGGGGCTTTGAAAAATCAAAAAAGACAGATTTTATAGACCTTAGTTTTTTACAAGGTCTATAAAATCTCCTTCTGTAATTATTTTTATCGAGGCTATTTTTTTGGCCTTCTCTAATTTACTTCCTGCGTCTTCGCCAACTACTAGGTAGTTTAACTTGCTGCTCACACCGCTTACAATATGTCCTCCTCGTGCTTCAACCATGGCTTCTGCGTCCGAGCGTTTTAATTGTGTTAGGGTTCCTGTAAATAAAAAGTTTAATCCCGTTAAATTACCATCAACTGCAGTGGCATTGGTTTGTATCATATTTAAATCCAATGCTTCAAGCGCTTTGATTAATTTAATATTTTTTTCCTCGTGAAAATATTGATAAATACTTTTTGCTACTTTAACACCTACGTCGTCATAGGCTTGCAATTGATCCTCCGTTAAACTTTCTAAATCTAGTATATGGCTAATATGTGAAGCAATAGTTTTTGCAGTTGTTTCGCCAACAAAACGAATACCTAAGGCATAAATTAAACGATGTAAAGGTTGTGTTTTTGATGCCTCAATGGCTGCTTTTAAATTGTCGACACTTTTTTTACCAAAGCCTTCTAATTGGCCAATGGTATCAAAATTTAGTTGGTATACTTGAGGTATATTTTCAAGCAAACCCAATTCATAAAACTTTCTAATATTAGCATCACCAAAGCTTTTTATATCCATTGCATCTTTGCTCACGAAATGAATAATTCTTTCTACAATTTGGGCTGAACATAAAGGATTATTACAACGCCATACTGCTTCTGTTTCTTCTTTTTCTAAAGCGTAATCACATACGGGACAAGTGGTTGGAAATGTAATAATTTGTTCATTCCCTTTCCTAAGTGCAGGAATGGATTGCACAATTTGAGGAATCACATCCCCCGCTCTTTCAATAATTACGGTATCGCCTAAACGCAAATCTTTTTCTCTAATATATTCCTCGTTATGCATTGAAATACTTGAAACATTTACGCCTCCAATGGCTACTGCTTTTAATTTTGCAACAGGTGTAACGGCACCGGTGCGACCAACTTGAAACTCTATGTTTTCTAAAATTGTCGTGGCTTGACGCGCTTTAAATTTGTAAGCAATGGCCCACCGAGGATGGTGTGATGTCATGCCCAATTTTTCTTGCAGGGCAAAATCATTTATTTTAATGACTAAGCCATCAATTTCATAAGGAAGGCTGTCGCGATCAACTTCAAATTCATTACAAAATTGAATGACTCCTTGTATGTTTGAAATTACTTTTTTTTCTTTTTGCGGCGACCTGAAACCCATATTCCAAAGTAGTTCCAGTGAACCGCTATGTGTTTTTAGTAATTCCGGAATAACGCCACCTGGCAATAATGTATAGTAGCTGATATGATATATAAAAGCGTCTAAATTTCTGTTGGCTACCTCTCTTGGGTCCTTCATTCTTAAACTTCCTGCTGCAGCGTTGCGTGGATTTGCTAATGGCGCAATATTATTTTCTTTTAATTTTTCATTAAAAGCATCAAAGGATTTTTTACTCATGATTACTTCACCACGAATTTCCATTTGTTGAATTCCTAAGGCTTTCATTGGAATGCTTAAAGGAATAGATTTTATTTGCTTAATATTTTGCGTGATGTCTTCCCCTGCAACTCCGTCTCCCCTTGTGCAGGCGCTAGTTAATAAATCGTTTTCATAAATCAAGGAAATACTAGCTCCATCAAATTTAGGTTCAACACAATAGGTAATATCGTTTAATAAGGCACCTTCGCATGCTTTTCTATGAAAGTCATTTAAGTCTTCAGCATTATAACTATTTTCCAAACTTAACATCGGAACCAAATGAGCCACCGTTTCAAAACTGTTATTTAAACTATCACCCACACGCTGTGTTGGAGAATCATGTACAATAAGCGCTGGGTTTGCTATTTCTAAATTTTTAAGATATTGATATAATAAATCATATTCATAATCACTAATAAGTGGTTCCGCTACGACATAATATTGGTACTCATGAAATTTTAATAATTTTCTAAGTTGAATAATATTAATATTATGAGGGTTTTGTATGAACTCCTTCGTAGAAGCTTGAAGCCCTATTGTCTGATCTTTTGTATACATGATTTTAAATGTCTGCTAAATTACAAATTGTTTTATTCTTTTATTTCGTATTTTGGTATTGGATTGTTATTATTTTAATTTCTTATGATTGAACCCAACAATATAATAGCTAATAATATGGCGCTGGACAATAATGATGCCCAAGCGTTAGTTAACTCCTATACCTCGGTACCCTTAACGGTTGATTGTGTTATTTTTGGTTTTAATGAAAACTCCTTAAAAGTACTCTTAATAAAGAGTGATTTAATGCAATATCAGGACAAATTATCCTTGTTAGGGGATAAAGTATATGCCAATGAGGACTTGGATACTGCTGCTATTAGGGTTTTAAAAAAAAGGACTGGCATGTCGGATGTTTTTTTAGAACAAGTGCACACATTTAGTAAACTTAATCGACATCCTGGAGGCAGGGTGGTAACCACGGTTTATGCATCCTTATTAAATATTAAGCATCATTCACTTTTATTACATGACAATGAACTTCAATGGCATACTATAAATGAAATAAAGTCCATGGCTTTTGATCACGAACAAATATTAGATGTTTGTCTTAAATGGTTACAAAAACGAATACAAGAGCAGCCACTAGCTTTTAATTTATTACCTGTAAAATTCTCACTTAGACAACTTCAAAATGTATATGAAGCGATATTAGATGTAAAGTTAGATAGACGAAATTTTAGGAAAAAATTTGCTTCCATGGGCTTTTTACATGATGCCCATGAAATGGAAACCGACGTTACGCATAGACCTGGAAAGTTGTATACTTTTGATTTTATTCAGTACCAGCAAAAAAAGAAAAATTTCATGGGCATTGATTTTTAAAAAATGCCTTTGCTTACTTATAATTTAATACCTTTAAACACTAAATAAAGGTATATTATGTTGCATTCAATGACAGGGTACGGGAGAGCGGAAATTAACCATAATGACAAGACTATTTTAATTGAAGTAAAGTCATTAAATGGTAAACAATTTGATCTGAGATTAAATATACCTTCTTTACTAAAGCCTTACGAGATCGAAATCAGAAATAAATTAAACGAAAGTTTATTTAGAGGCAGTGTTGAATGTAGTATTTCAGTGAAATCAAATGGCGTTTCAAAGCCAGTTAGTATCAACACAGCTTTGGCAAAATCTTATTATCAACCGATTATTGAATTAGCTAATGAATTAGGTATTGAAAAAGAAAATTTATTAAGTACACTTTTAAAATTACCCGATGTTGTTTCATCCACTAATGAAGTAATTACGGATCAAGAATGGAAAGCAATTGCTGACTTATTACAAATAGCCATTGAGCAATTAATTTTACATCGTATTGAAGAAGGTAAATCAATTGAAAAAGATTTATTAGAAAGAGTTGCAGCCATCGAAGCACAACAGGCCAACATTGCAATTCATGAACCTAATAGAAGAATCAAAATAAGAGAGGGACTCACCAAGTTGCTTGAACAACATGTTGGCGCTGACAAATATGATAACAGTCGTTTGGAGCAAGAGTTGATATACTATATTGAAAAAATAGATATTTCAGAAGAAAAAGTTAGGCTTACAAATCATTGCAATTATTTTAAGGATGTGTTAAAGGAAAAAGAACCTTCCAAGGGTAAAAAACTTTCCTTCATTATACAAGAAATGGGCCGTGAAATTAATACGACTGGTTCAAAGGCAAATGATATTGAAATTCAGAAGTCAGTAATTTTAATGAAAGACGAATTAGAAAAAGCAAAAGAACAAATTTTAAATGTTTTATAAAATGCAGTGCAAAAGTTTAAACTTAAACTTAGCTTTATTATTGTTCCTATTGATGATTGCGGGTTGTCAAACAAAGCAATTATATGAACAAAATACAATTTATCCTAATCATCATTGGCTTTCCAAAGAAGCCAACACATATCAGTTTGAAATCACAGATACAAATGCTGCATACAATGTATATTTTGTGATAAGACACCACAATGCGTATAATTATAAAAACATTTGGCTTCAACTAAATACCATAGCACCCAATAAAACAGTTACTAAACAGTCTTTAAATTTAAACTTAGCCGATGATGAAAAAGGTTGGCTGGGAACTGGTATGGATGATATATTTGATCAAAGAATTCCTATTGGTAATGAAGCAGTTCATTTTAGTAAAGGGATATATACTTTCGTTCTAGTGCATACCATGCGCGAGGACCCACTTGAAAATATTTTGTCAACAGGCATTAGAGTTGAAAAAGTTATACCATGATAAGTCGCTTGCAAAAAATAAGCAAACTCCAATTTGTTAGGTTGTTTTACTGGTTGTTTTTAGCCTACATGGTTGTTGCATTATTATGGTGGTACGTAGCATTGGTTAAGCAAAATGATCAAATTGCCAATATAAAATTTGGAACATTTCAATCAAATGATCCTGCTATATCAAAAAAAATTGCTGAAATTCAGGACTTCCAATTGAGAAAAAGTAAACAATACATTGGAGAGGGGCTTACTATACTTTTTTTATTTTTATTAGGCGCTATATATGTTTACCGTTCCTTACTTAAACAGATTCGGTATTCAAACCAACAACAAAATTTCATGATGGCAGTTACGCATGAATTAAAAACACCCATTGCCATTACCCAATTAAACCTAGAAACTTTAATAAAACGAAATTTAGACATTGATCAGCAAAAGAAAATGCTTGAAGTGTCCTTATTAGAAACACAAAGGTTAGATAATCTTTGTAATAATATTTTATTAGCTTCTCAACTTGATATGGGGGAATACAAGGCAAATACACAAGAGGTTGACTTATCCGTGATAGTTGAAAACACTGTCAAAAATTTTAAAAATCGATTCGCGGATAGAAACTTTCAAGCATATGTTGAGCCAGCTATTCATTTAAAAGGAGAGTCGGTTTTATTGCAATTGCTGCTTAATAATTTAATAGACAACGCCCTTAAATATTCAAATGTTGGTTCGCTTGTAACCATACATCTACATCAGGAAAATCAACGAATTCAAATGCAGGTTATGGATGAAGGTGTTGGCGTTCCGATGAGCGATAAAGACAAAATATTTGAAAAATTTTATCGTGTAGGTGCTGAATATACAAGAACTACAAAAGGAACTGGACTTGGCTTGTATCTTTGTAATCGAATTGCAAAGTTTCATCATGGAGTCTTGGAGGTAAGTGCCAATGATCCTAAAGGTAGTATATTTACATTCACTTATTTTTCTTAATGGTATGACTAGTTATTCAATTTTATTAGTTGAGGATGAAGTGAATTTACATGATGCTTTAAAATTAAATTTAAAATTAGAAGGCTACGATGTAAGTTCTGCTTATGATGGACCAACCGCTTTGCAACAAATTGAACAAGCTCATTTTGATTTAATTATTTTAGATGTAATGCTACCAGGACTAGATGGTTATTCTATAACCGAAATGGTAAGATTAAATAATAATCAAACGCCCATTTTAATTTTAAGTGCAAAAAATACCACTTTTAATAAAATTCAAGGTTTGAAGTTGGGTGCTGATGATTATATGACCAAGCCCTTTAATTTGGAAGAGCTTTTATTAAGGGTGTCTAAACTTATTCAAAAATCAAATGCTGCGTCATTTGTACCTATATTGAATGTCGAACCCTATCAATTTTCTGGTAATTTTTTTGACTTTGTTTCCTTAGAAGTAACTACCTATTTGGGAGAAAAAATTACTTTGACTAAAAAAGAAGGAATGCTTTTAAAATTGCTCATCGACCATAAAAATACGGTTATATCAAGAGAACAAATTTTGAAAACGGTTTGGGGGTATAATGTATTTCCAAATACAAGGACCATTGATAATTTTATTTTAAATTTTAGAAAATATTTTGAAAAGGACGCCCGAAGTCCATTACATTTCATTTCTATTAGAGGAGTTGGCTATAAATTCCAAGATTAGGTCCTTTTTAGGCAATTTATTGGATGATTTTTCGTTTAATGAATAGCGTATAATTCAATTTCATGTCATTGTCGTCCATTCAAGACTTTTTAGAGCCTGTTAATTTAGACCTTTTATCTATGGATGAAGGCTACAGGGACACTCAATTGGGTAAACATATTAATGTTAACCAGGGTACATTGCCAGATATTTCAAATGCCGATTTAGTGATTATTGGGGCAGGTGAATGCAGGGGTGCTGGGTTTGCACTAAATGATCATGTTGCTGCGGATTCAATTAGAGCCGCTTTTTATAATTTATACTATTGGCACGCTCAGGTGAATATAGCAGATTTGGGTAATGTAAAAATTGGACAATCCATACAGGATAGTTATGCAGCTTTACGAACGGTGATTTCAGAATTACTTTTACAAAATAAAAAAGTGGTCATTATTGGGGGCTCACATGATTTAACTTTAGCACAATACCATGCTTACACATCTATCCCTACATTAGTTAATGCAGTAGTTGCTGACGCTAAAATTGACCTTGATTTGGAAGCTCGGTTACCATCAGATCATTTTTTAGAAGAGCTTTTTACAGGCTTACCTAATCATTTGAATCATTATTCACATATTGGATTTCAAAGTTATTTCATGCATCCTCATATGCTTGAAACCATCGATAAATTACGTTTTGATTGTTTTAGATTAGGTGTTGTCAGAGAAAGCATTGAAGAAATGGAACCGGTTATTAGAGACAGCCATTTAATGAGTTTTGATATTAGTGCTATCCAAAATGCACATGCTCCAGCAAACTTAATTACACCCAATGGTTTTAATGGCGAAGAGGCATGTGTGTTAATGCAATATGCAGGTATGAGTTGGAAAACAAGTACAATAGGTTTATTTGGCTACCAAGCTGAACAGGATCAAAAAGGGCTTACTGCTATACAAATGGCTCAAATGATTTGGTATATTGTTGATGGTGTACAAAAAGGCAAAAAAGAATCTCCATTAAGTGACATTGAGCGATTCAAGGAATTTCATATTGCATTCACAGATATTGATACCAAATTTTTACAAAGTAAAAGTACGGGACGTTGGTGGATGAAGTTACACAATGAGCAATGGTGCCCTTGTAGTTATAAAGATTATTTAGTAGCTTCAAACAACGAAATTCCGGAAAGATGGTTAAGAGCACTCGAAAGAGAATAAGCATACACTTTCAAAGTGTATTTACGGTAGCAGTAATTTTATTTACAACTGCTTGTAGCGTTCAAAAAGCACAAAAAACACTATTGAGTGCCGATCCTTTAAAAGGTGCACATGTTGGTATTGCTATTTACAATGAGTCCAATCAACAATGGGTGAGTAAATACCAAAGTGACCATTATTTTACCCCAGCAAGTAATACAAAAATTCAGTCTTGTTTTTTAGGCATGAAGTATTTGAAAGACTCTATACCTGGCTGGAAATTTGCTGAAAATAATGACTCGGTTTTTTTAATGCCATTAGGTGATCCTAGTTTTTTACATCCAGATTTTACTTATCAGCCAGTTGCGGATTTGATAAAAAATACCAAAAAGCAAATTGTGTTTTGCCTTCCTGCAACCGAAGATAAATTCGAAGCCTACGGTAGAGGTTGGGCCTGGGACGATTATCCTGAGGACTATCAGCCTGAAAGAAACCGATTAAATATTTATGGGAATGTCGTAACCGTTTATAAAAAGGAAAATGGTTTACAAATTAAACCTAGCTTTTTTACAAAAAATCAATCCCTTCCAGCTAAGTATACATTATGGTCTCGTGAAAAATTGAGTAATCAATTTTATCCTAAACAGGATGCAATAAACTATATTGAACATCAAGTGCCATTTATTACAGGCACAAATTATACAATTGCAAAATCCTTGATTGAAGACAGCTTGCATCCTCAATATCCTATTACCATTCAAAAAGGATGGAATCAACCGTCGGCTAAAGTCATAAACACAGTGGCTACAGATTCATTGCTAAAAATAATGATGAATCGAAGTGATAACTTTTTTGCTGAACAAATTTTATTAATGACTAGTCAGCAATTATTAGGCAAAATGGATGATGCTGCCATCATTGACACGATTTTAAAAACTGATTTTGCTGATTTTCCTCAAAAGCCAGAATGGGCTGACGGTAGCGGCCTTAGCAGGTTTAACTTAACGACCCCTGAAAATTATATTACATTGTTACAAAAAATGGAAAAGGATTTCACAATGGAAAGAATTAAATCCATTTTCGCACAAGGAGGTAAAGGGACGCTATCATCCTACTATAAAAATATACCTGGTGTGCTTTATGCTAAAACAGGCACCCTTGGTAATCAAATTGCTTTAAGCGGATATATTATTACAAATAAAGGGACTCGTTTGACCTTTTCAGTACTGGTGGGAAATCATGTAAGTCCTACAACTTATCCTGTTAGACATGCTGTGGAAGAATATTTAACAGCCATCATGAAAAAGTATTAGTTAAGCTTATTTTAATACTTATTTACTAAATAGTCCGTCTAAATATGATTCTTTAAAATCAATAAAGGTGGGTGCTCCTGATGCGGTTAGGGTTGGGATTTCACATTCCATTAAGGACTCAATTAAGCTATGCATTTCCTTTTGAGTTAATGATTGACCCGATTTAATAGCCGATTGCCTAGCCATACAACGAATTATTTTTTCTCTTTTACCAAACTTAATATCCCCACTAAAATGTTTGAATTGTTCAAGCAAAAGTTCAATGGCATTTTTTTCGTTTCCTGAAATTACGTCAGCGGGAATACCTTGTATAATAAAACTGTTTTGGCCAAATGGTTCAATTTCATATCCTATAACTGCAAGGTCCTCCACTATATCTTCTAATAAAACAGCATCCGCTACGCCTAATTCCATTACAACTGGAAATAAACTTTTTTGTGTTGCATGAGGGTGAACAATTGCTTTTTGATATTTTTCATACAAAACTCTTTCATGTGCAAGTTGTTGATTCACCATAATAAAACCGGACGCAGTGGGCGCTAAAATATAAGTATTATTAATCTGAAGAAGGGTAGTGTCCTCGTTAACTTGAATGCCATTAGACGCCTTGTATAAACCCATGGATGAAGGTTTAACAATAAATGAATCGTTGTTGGGTGTTAAAATATTTTCGTCACTTGAAGTTGGCAAGTCACTAAAAAAACTTTTCCATTCCTTTTTTTCGGCCTCACTTACCCTTGGTATAAAATGCGCTTGATTTTTTTGTGTGAATCCAGCATATAAGGAACTACTTGCCGCACAGTTTCTTTGTTCCTCTGTATATGGCTTTTGAATGCCATCCAATTGTTGAATATTTGCATCCAATGAAAAATCAAGTGAAGGGGCAATACTGAATTGTGCTAGGGCATGTTTCACAGCCGCTTGCACAAATGCATAAATTATTTTGTCGTCTTCAAATTTAATTTCTTGTTTAGTTGGATGTACATTAATATCAACCTTAGATGGGTCTACATCAATGTATAATAAATAGCTAGGGAAATTTTCCTTTGGTATTAAACCTTCAAATGCATTAGCAATAGCATGATGTAAGTAAGGGCTTTTAATATATCGTCTGTTGACAAAAAAGTACTGATCACTTCTTGTTTTTTTTGCAGTTTCTGGCTTACCCACAAAACCGGATATGGTGAGGTAATCCGTTTTTTCACCCACAGCCACTAGCTTAGTTTGGTAACTATTCCCTAGAACATGAATAGCTCTTTGTTTAAAACTACCCCCTTCCCAATGAAAAACATCCTGTCCATTATTGGTAAGACTAAAATAAATTTCAGGAAAGGCGAGCGCTACCCTTGTAAACTCTTCAATAATATGTTTTAATTCGGCCGAATTACTTTTTAAAAAATTTCGTCTTGCAGGTATATTGAAAAATAAATTTTTCATGCTTATGCTTGTTCCTACTGGACATGCAACGGGACTGGTTTCATTTACATGGCTATTTTCAATTTCAACTAATGTGCCAAGTTCATCCTGTACTTGTCTTGTTTTCAACGTCACTTGAGATACAGCTGCAATGGAGGCGAGCGCCTCCCCTCTAAATCCCATTGTCCTTATCTGAAACAAATCCTCAATTGAACTTATTTTACTAGTAGCATGACGAGCAAATGCATTTTGAGCATCAATAGGATTCATTCCTTTGCCGTTATCAATTACTTGAATTAATGCTTTACCGGCATCATTAATAATTAATTTTATTTCAGAAGCACCAGCATCAACCGCATTTTCTAATAATTCTTTTACAGCACTAGCTGGTCGCTGAATCACTTCACCTGCTGCAATTTGATTGGCTATATGTTCGGGCAATAAATGAATGCTATTGGTCACTAATAAATCGTTTAAAGTGTGTAAAAGTAGTAAATTTGCCACTGAAAAACATCAACTTATGCTTAGAACAGCCGACATAAAAAAAATACCACACAACTACCTTCCAACAGCGTTTAGTTTAAAGGAATGGGCTGATTTAGAGCCCTTTTTTAAGGAGTTGAGCGATCGACCAATTGACGATAAAACGGGTTTGGAAAAATGGCTGAAAGATGTAAGCGAATTAGAGGCTTTTATTAGTGAGGATGCATGTTGGAGACAAATAAAAATGACTTGTGATACCACCGATAAGTCATTGGAGGATGCTTTTACTTATTTCTGTATGGAAATACAACCAAAAATGCAACCTTATGCGGATGCATTGAATAAAAAATTAATTGCCTCTCCTTTCACTTCTGAATTAAATCAAGCGGATTACTTTACCTATTTACGTTCGGTTAAAAAAAGTATTGAACTTTTCAGAACGGAGAATATTCCATTACAAGCTGAACTTAGCGTATTGCAACAACAGTATGGTACGATTGCTGGAAAAATGACAATTGAAATGAATGGTCAAGAATATACCCTTCAACAGGCTGCACAATTTTTAGAAAATGAAGACCGAACCGTTAGAGAAGAAGCTTATAGAAAAATTCAGGAACGTCGTTTGCAAGACAAAGATGCGATGCATGATTTGTATTCCACTTTAATTCAAAAAAGACATCAAGTTGCAGTCAATGCAGGCTTTGCAAATTATCGAGATTATAAATTCGCTGAATTAGGGCGTTTTGATTATTCCAAAGAGGATTGTTTCCAATTTCATGAAGCTATAAAATTACATGTACTTCCTTTAATTGATAAAATATATGCACGTAAGAAACAAAAATTAGGATTGGATATTTTAAAGCCTTGGGATACCGAAGCTGAACCTGCTGGCACCAAACCATTGCGACCTTTTACCGATGGCAAGGACTTGTATGAAAAATCAGTTGCTTGTTTTGAACAACTCAATCCATTCTTTGCCGACTGTTTGCGTAAAATGAATGACTTAAAACATTTTGACTTAGAAAGCAGAAAAGGAAAAGCACCTGGTGGGTATAATTGTCCATTAGCGGAATCAGGAGCTCCCTTTATTTTTATGAATGCAGCAGGACAAATGAGTGATGTTACCACGATGGTTCATGAAGGTGGTCATGCAATACATTCCTTTTTATCACACCCACTTTCCTTAAGTGCATTTAAGGAATACCCTATGGAAATTGCAGAGGTAGCAAGTATGTCCATGGAATTATTTTCAATGAACCATTGGCAGTCATTCTTTGAAAATGAATCTGATTTAAATCGTGCGAAGGAACATCAATTAGAAAGAACCATTACTATTTTTCCTTGGATTGCCATTATTGATAAATTTCAACATTGGGTATATGAAAATCCAAATCATACTATTGAAGAGCGCACTAATAATTGGACAGCCATACTAAAAGAGTTTTCAACCAATAGCATTGATTATTCAGGCCTTGACATGTATCGTGCCATAGGATGGCAAAAACAATTACATTTATTTGAGGTTCCTTTTTATTATATCGAATATGGTATCGCGCAATTAGGTGCCATAGGCATGTGGATGCAGTATCAACAAAGTCCAACACAAGCTTTAGAAAACTACATGAATGCATTGGCTTTAGGCGGCACGAAAACCTTACCTGAGCTCTACAAAACCGCAGGCCTGGAATTTAACTTCTCACCTAATTATGTAAAAACATTAATGGATTTTACAAATCAAGAGTTAGAAAAATTATTTAACTAATCATAAAGGAGGAGCTACTTGAAAAATATAGTTGAAAAGTATTGTTGAAAAATATAGTTGAAAAAAAATAGCGCTCAATTTGAGCGCTATTTTTTTATGTATCAGTTTGATTCGATTATGCTTGAGAAGGACCTGGGCCAGGATTATTTCCCTGAGGCGGACGATTGTTAGGTCTAGGGCCATTGTTAGCTCGTGGTCCGTTGTTATTAGGCCTTGGTCCATTATTAGGTCTAGGTCCGTTATTTGGTCCATTGTTTGGCCCAAAATTTCGAGGCCCATTATTATTATTGTTAGCCGGTCCTCGTTGTTGATCACGACGACGACGATCATTTTTCTCTAATGTTTTAAGGCTTATTTGACCAACTAATTCTACAAAGGTAGACTCTACTTCCTTTTGTTTACCACTGGTTACCTCTACTGCTTGTAATTCATCAACGATAACCCCTTGTTGATTTAATTTTTTAATTTCAATTACTCTATCTATCGTTAATGGGTAATGCTTTGTGTTATTAGGTAAAGTATACCACATTAAATTTTTGAAAATATCTTTCTTGATTAAAAATGCTTGACCCATTGCAGTTTGTAAAGTATCTGCGTAGTCTGGGAAACCTTGTAAAGCATCTAAATAGGTATCTAATTCAAAATTTAAACAACATTTTAAACGTCCGCACTGGCCGCTCAACTTTGTTTGATTAATGGATAAATTTTGATAACGTGCAGCTGTTGTATTAACACTTTTGAAATCGTGCAACCAGGTACTACAACATAATTCACGACCACAACTTCCAATGCCTCCTAATTTAGCCGCTTCCTGACGTATACCAATTTGGCGCATTTCCACTTTTACTTTAAACTCTCCAGCGAATATGCGTATCAATTCTCTAAAGTCAATTCTGTCATCTGCAGTGTAAAAAAATGTCGCTTTTTTACCATCAGCTTGCATTTCAATTTCGCTGAGCTTCATGGCTAATTTTAAGTTAGAAGCGTGCGTTCTACTTCGCGCTAATATATCGGCCTCTCTACTTTTACTAATTTTAAAAGTTTCTATTTCACGATCCGCACTTGGTCTTAGAATTTTTTTCATATCGGGATTAAATTCATCCATCCCTCTTTTCTTTAATTGAAGTCGAACAAGTTCACCTGTAAGTGATACCTCACCTAAATCAAATCCATTTACACCTTCAACAGTTACATAGTCGCCTTTTTCAAATAATTGCGAACTGGTGTTTTTGAAAAATTCTTTTCGGCTGCCTTGTTTAAAGCTTACCTCTACTACTTTGCATTGACTATCAATATCGTCAATAGGCAAGTCACGTAACCAATCGTGTACATTTAATCGGTTGCAAGCGCCAGTACTACATCCTCCGTTGCTTTTGCAACCCCCTGGTTTACCAGTTCCACATGATCCACATCCCATATATAGTTAGTTCTAACTGTTATTGAATAAAAATACCCAGCCAAGCACCATTTTCCTCCATCCTCTTTGGCTTAGGCTTCTGTCAAAATTAAGGTTTTGTTCTGAATGATATGATAGAACTTGATACCCAATGCCATAAATAACATTTTTGGGTTGGCATTTCGCTCAATATGGTAAACTGCCTTGTCTAGCTCCTCAATAATTGCCTCTATTTGGCCAATTCCAGCAATTTTATTGATTCTAAGCGCAAAATCCTTTAAGGTGGGGTCTAAATTTAGCCCATTACCTAAAATTTTAAGGCGAATACTTTGTTCTAATAAATTGTTAAAATATTTTAAAAATTGCTTTTGAGGCTCTCTCCCCATTTTACTAGTTTCCTCCACCCATTTCATTTGAGCCAGTGGGCCTCCTTTTAAAATAGCATTTAGCCATTCTCTTATTTGAGTCAGAAAGTCACTATCGCTATGCTGTACTAAGTGTAGGGCCTCCCTATAATTACCATCCGAAATAGAGGCAATTTGTGCCGCTTTCGTGGGATCTAAATGTCCCTTTTGAATTAAGGCTTGCTCAATTTCGTCTTTTGTGAGACGCGGCACTTTAATATACTGGCATCTACTAAGAATGGTTGGTAATATTTGCTCCTCTGAATTAGCGACCAATAAAAAAATAGTATTGTCTGGTGGTTCTTCGATAAGCTTTAAAAGTTTATTTCCTTGATTACCTAAATATTCGGGCATCCACATGACCAATACCTTATAGGCGCTTTCAAAACTTTTGAATGATAATTTTTTTATGATTTCAGCACACTCATCGGCACTTATATTTCCTTGTTTGTTTTCGGCATTAATTGATTGCAACCAATCAAATACATTACCATAAGGATAACCTTTAACAAATTCTCTCCAAGCTTCAATATGATTTGCACTTAAGTTTTTTGAACCTGGTTTTTCAGTGATACTTGGAAAAGAAAAGTGCAAGTCTGGATGCATGAGTTGACTTGCTCGGTTGTATGCAGGTAATGCTGCTATTTCCTCAGGGCTATAAACTTTTGGAGTACTTTGCTCAGGGGCACCAAATAAATCAGCACCTGATGCGTCCACATTACTGTTTGGAATACTTACAATATATTGCGCAAAAGCAATAGCCAAAGGCAATGCACCTGCTCCCTCGGGTCCAACAAAAAGTATAGCATGGCTCAAACGTTGATGTTGAACCATTTCAACCAACTGATGTTTTAGTTTTTCATGACCAATTACCTCGCTTAATAACATTTCACGAAGATAAGAAAAAACCGCAGTGCGGTTTTTGTTACTTTACGCGAGACAAAATATCATCACTATCTGGCCTTACATTACTTGGAAAATAAGCAATCATTTTGCCGTTTTCGTCCAATAAAAATTTATTAAAATTCCAAGATATATTGGCATCCAACACTCCATTTTTTGATTTTTGAGTCAACCACTGATAGATAGGCGCTATTTGATCGCCTTTCACATCGATTTTATCAGCTAATGGGAAGGTAACTCCGTAATTTTTTTTGCAAAAACTTACAATTTCCTCATTAGAACCGGGTTCCTGTCCGCCAAATTGATTACATGGGAATCCTATGATAACCAATTTGCCTTTATTACTTTCATAAACTTTCTCTAATGCTTCATATTGAGGAGTATATCCACATTTACTTGCAGTATTGACAATTAATATTTTTTTTCCTTTGAACGAAGCAAAGTCAATTTGCTTGCCATCAATTCCTTTTACTTTAAAGGAATGAATGCTTTGTGCATTTAAAAGAAAGGAAAAAGCAACCATAAATAAGGTAGTTAAAAGTCTCATTATATTAATTTTTATATATGAATATAACGCTTTTTTGGCAAAATTGTTTAATCCAAAGTATACGCGGCTGTTACCATACTAATACTTTTTGGATTTGCTTTTAATAGACAATGGTAAGCTGCCTCGATGGTGGCACCGGTTGTTAATACATCATCAATGATAATTATGTCTTTATTTGAAAGCATATTAAAATGAGTTAGCTTAAAAATATTATCTAAATAGATACCTCTTTGAACGCGATCTTTATGCGTTTGTGAAGTATGTTTTTTTGATTTAAGTAGCCCTTTGTAAATGGGCACATTAAAGCCGTTTGCAACAATTGACTCACATATTAACTCACTTTGGTTATATCCTCTTTTTCTGCGGCTAACTTTACTAATGGGTATTGGGATAAGATATGTGTTTTGATCAAATTCAATTGATTCTTTTAAAGTGGTTGCAATGAGCTTGCCCAGTAATAAGCCTGCTTTTTTATTTTGCTTGTACTTTAATTCAAAAAGTATTTTTTGCACAATACTTTCCTTAGTATAAAACAATATGGATATTGATTTTAGTAGTTTTATTCTTCCCCAAAAAATTTTATCTACCGGACTATTTTGCATTTTTGCAAAATCGGTATAAGGCAGAAGGGTTTCACAATGACTACAAATTATTTGATCCTTTGATAAATATTCAGAAGCACATTGTAAACATACATGAGGATAAAACAAATGAACAAATCCCTGTAAGTAAACTTGGAATGTTTGTAATGTTTTTTTGGCAATCGCCCCAATAGCCATGATTAAAAGAATAGGCGATAAGCTTCGTCTACTCTTTCTACTGGTATAATTTGAATGCTATGTTTTTTGGGCTCTATCCCTTTACTATTGAAGGCGGAAATATATATTTTTTCAAAACCTAATTTTTCAGCCTCAGCGATGCGCTGTTGAATTCTATTTACTGCTCGAATTTCTCCATTCAAACCCACTTCGCCTGCAAAGCAAATGCCTTGTGGTAGTGGTATGTCCTCGTAAGAAGAAAGCAATGATAATATAATAGCTAAGTCTAAAGAGGGGTCTTCAATTTTTAAACCACCCGCAATATTTACAAAAACGTCTTTCATGCCAAAAGCAAAACCACCTCGTTTTTCCAAAACGGCTAATAATAATTGAAGTCTTCTTAAATCAAATCCTGTAACGGTTCGTTGTGGTGTGCCATAAACACTTTGTGTTACCAAGGCTTGTACTTCAATTAATAAGGGGCGCATTCCTTCCATCGATGCCGCTATAGTGCTTCCACTTAATGATTCGTTTCGTTGCGCAATTAAAAAGGCCGATGGATTATTGACTACTTTCATGCCTTCGCCAGTCATTTCGTAAATACCTAATTCGCTTGTACTTCCAAATCGGTTTTTTAAGGTGCGCAACATTCTATAAGCATAATGGCGGTCGCCTTCAAATTGAAGTACGGTATCCACCATATGTTCTAAAATTTTCGGTCCTGCAATGGTACCTTCTTTTGTAATATGTCCAATTAAAAATACAGGGGTTCCGGTTTCTTTAGCAAAGCGTTGGAATTCGGCTGCTGTTTGTTTTATTTGAGATACACTGCCAGCCGTAGCCTCAATCAAATTGGATTCCAATGTTTGTATAGAATCCACAATAACCACGGTTGGCTTTAATTTTTTGATGGCCTTAAAAATATCTGGTGTTCGCGTTTCGGTAAGTAAATAAAAATTTTCGTTTTGTAAATTCAAACGATCCGCTCGCATTTTAATTTGCTGTATGCTTTCCTCCCCACTAATATATAAAACGGTTTGATCCTTCATCATTAGCCCTTGTTGTAAAAACAAAGTACTTTTTCCGATTCCAGGTTCTCCTGCAACTAATACGATGGAACCTAATACAATTCCTCCACCTAATACTCTGTTGAGTTCAGGATCGGCACTATTAATTCTTTTTTCTGATTGGCTGTTGACTTCATTAATGGCAATAACCTGTGTTCCTTTTTGTTGCGTAGTATAATCTTCCCATCCTGTGTCCTTCTTTTCACCTTTCTCTACTAATTCTTCCGTGAAGGTGTTCCATTCATTACAAGCAGGGCACTTACCTGCCCATTTTGCAGATTCGTATCCACAGTTGTTACAAAAGAAGGCCGATTTAGCTTTGCTCATACCTTAAAGATAAAGGCTATTTAAATTAATTTAGAAGTAAAAACCGAAAATACTTTTAAAGCTTAATTTCTTCCTGTTGATCATCTAAAAATTTGTATTCTACCAAATGACTATTGTTCTCAGGAATGGATTTTAATTTAAGTTTATACTTTCGCTTCCATTTTTTAAGAATACTACTAAATATACCCTTGGTTAAATGTGAGTGTATGATAGGATGCACTAGTATTTGTAAACTTTTGTGTCCATGGGTAGCTAAATAAGCTAACTTTTTTTCCATCTCGTCCTCTAACAATAAAGTTGAAGTTATTTTTCCAGTACCATTACAGGCTGGACAATCCTCGGAAGTATTGATATTTACTTCAGGTCTAATTCTTTGACGGGTTGCTTGTAATAAACCGAATTTAGATATTGGTAAAACAGAATGTCGTGCTCGATCAGTTTTCATGAATTCATCTAAAGCTTCCTGAACTTTCTTTTTATTTTCAGGAAGTTTCATATCGATAAAGTCAATTACAATAATGCCACCAATATCCCTTAATCTCAATTGGCGTGCAATTTCTTCAGCAGCTTCCAAATTAGTTTGTAAAGCATTTTCCTCTTGATTATTGCTAACACTTTTAAAACCACTATTTACATCAACAACATGCAATGCTTCGGTGTGCTCAATTATCAAATAAGCTCCACTATTTAAGTTAACCGTTTTCCCGAAGGAAGATTTTACTTGTTTTGTAATTCCATATTGATCAAAAATATCCTGATCCCCATTATGTAAACTTAAAATATTGGCTTTAGTTGGGGCAATTCTTTGCAAATAACTTAAAGTAAGATCAAATATTTTTTTATCGTTGACTACAATTTTATTAAAGTCTTCAGAAAGCAAGTCTCTTAAAATACTAGTTGTTTTGCTTTCCTCACTCATGATACGAGAAGGCGCCATTGCTCCTTTCAAATTGGATTGAATGGTTTTCCAATTTTCAACCAAGGTTAATAAATCCTCGTGTAATTCAGCGGTTGATTTTCCTTCGGCAGCAGTTCGAACAATGATGCCAAAGTTTTTTGGCCTAATGGATTCCATCATTTTTTGCAAACGCTTTCGCTCTTCTCCGCTATGAATTTTTTTAGATACCGCAACTATTTCATTAAATGGAGTAAGTACAATAAAGCGACCTGCTAAGGATAATTCGCAACTTAATCTAGGTCCTTTTGCTGCAATAGGTTCTTTTAAAATTTGAACCAACACGGTTGGCTTACCATTTAATACTTCACTTATTTTTCCTGTTTTTACAATCTCGGCAGCTGTTTGAAATTTAGAAAAGTCAAACTGATTTTCGTTATTGTTAACGGCTTCCTGTGTGTATTTTATGATTGATTTAACATAGGGGCTTAAATCAGTGTAGTGCAAAAAAGCATCTTTTTCAAAACCAACATCTACGAATGCTGCGTTTAATCCAGGAATTATTTTACGAACCTTTCCTAAATATAAATCTCCAACAGCCCAGCGTGTGTCCATTTTTTCATTATGGATTTCCACTAATTTCTTATCCTCTAATAAGGCTATTTCAACCCCATCAGATGAACTATTTATAATTAATTCTTTATTCACTTATAGCAACTTTTTAAAATGCAAGCACTAAGCCATAGTAATAACTTTGCCAATGCATTATTTTTTGTAAACACTGCCACTTTACGAAGGAAGGAAAAGGTAAAGTAAAGTTGCTAAGTAGAAGAGTGGAGTGTATTGAAAATGAATACAAGCGTGTTGGGTAAATACAACACGCTTGTATTTAGGAAGAACTATTTATTTTTCTTCTTATGACGATTTTTTCTTAAACGTTTTTTTCTTTTATGCGTCGCAATTTTATGACGCTTTCTTTTTTTTCCACAAGGCATGTCCTATAATTTTTGTTATTAAAAATGTTTTTTCTACGCTTATTTTTTCAGTTGCTTACTTCGTTTTTTTCAGCTCTTTGATTCTTTTTTCAATGGCCTCCTTAGCTGATGGGTTGTTTACCATTACTTTCATTTTGGTATACCAATCAATCGCTAAAGCTGGCTGGTTGGTTAGCTCATAACACTCAGCTAAATTTACCATCGCTTCTAAATTCGAAGGTGATAATTTTAATATGGTCATAAATCGTTCAATAGCTTTTGGATATTGACCTGATTTTTTACCACCTAATCCTAACATCATTTGACCGTAAATATTTTGAGGGTTTTTATCAACCACCTCTTTTACTTTTAAAATGCCTTGCATAGGATTGTCTGAAATATTTCCAAACAAATAACAGGCACCTAAATTTATTTTTGTCGAATCGTTATTTGGATTCATTACCAACGCTTTTTCTAAAAGAACTTTTGCATTAACTGCGATCCAATTAAGTATTGCAGGTGGTGCATCCGGCGATGTTAGGTTATCTACCAACTGCTGGGCTGCAAAAGTGAGGCTTTTTTCAGAATTTTCCAACAAAGCGGCACTGTAAGTATAATATAAATATGGTTCGACTCTTTGAGCTGAGTCAGCCCAAAACTGGGATAATTGTTTGTAAATTTTAATGCTATCTGTCGATGACTTTGCTTTAACTAGTTGATTTTCAATGCTTAAAAGGGAAATCTTTTGACTTGCATTTAAGGTAGTTTTAGCACCATCAAGGACTGTTTGGGTACTTAATACTTGATTTGAACTACTAGTATTATTTTGAGTAACCTGGGTTTTATGGGTTCTAGGGACGAAAAAGTAAATCATTACACATGAAAACAAGGCAATGATGGCAACAATCAGCTGAGGCTTTTTCAAAGTAAATAAATTTCCTGCAAAGGTAACTACTTACGTCTTTCTTTTACCTCATTTACAAATTCTTTTGCAGGTTTAAATGCAGGAATATAATGTTCGGGAATTTGAACAGCAATGTTCTTTTTAATATTACGCCCAATTTTTGCGGCTCTTTTCTTAGTAATAAAGCTTCCAAATCCACGAATATATATATTCTGGCCATTTGACAAGCTTTCTTTTACTTCCTTAAACATTCTTTCTAAAGTCATTAATACATCCACTTTAGGAACTCCTGTTTCGGAAGCGATAAGATTGATGAGATCAGATTTTCTCATGAAGTTGATTTTTGGGGTTTCGGTATTAAAAATAAATTAAATTTTATCTATTTGCAACTAATTTTTCATTTTTTTCAACATATCTACATATAATTTAAAG
>CAIYUO010000040.1 GCA_903929425.1 uncultured Bacteroidota bacterium | reverse complement strand
TTTTCCTTAATCTATCTTGTTTTCTTTGCTTACTCTTATTCTTTTTTGATCCTGCTGTCCTTCGTTCTACCAACAATTTACTTCAGAAATGAACGAACAACGCTACCAAGAACTAAAACACATAAAATCAAAAAAATGATCATTTTCAACAAAAAAAGCCAGAATAATGGCATTTTTATCGCCATTTTAGCAATATTTTCAGTTATTTCCATTTCAATTACTTCTTTGACATCATGTAATAAGTCAAGTTCATGCGATTTAAAAGCAATATTTGTCAATGACAAAAATGCTACACAAAATACTGCAATGGTAGCTTATTGCGTTGCTCAAAATATAAACTTCACGACAGATTCAAGTGGAATTTTATACCAAATTATAACGCCAGGTGCTACAAACCATCCAAACCTATGTGAAACAATATCAATGACTTACACAGGAAAATTATTAAATGGCACTCAATTTGATACAGGCACCATTTCGTACCCATTAAGTCAGTTAATCACTGGATGGCAAATAATAGTTCCAAAAATTGGTAAAGGAGGTCATATCAAAGTGGTTATCCCTTCATCATTAGCCTATGGTTCCCAATCAATTTCGGGCATACCAGCTAATTCTCCATTATATTTTGATATCACTTTGAACTAGGAAAAATATGACTTTTTAGGTCAATTTTTACCCCGATTCCATTATATTTGCCGACTAAAAATCAGTTAACCAAACTATTATGCAACTAAAAGGATTAGTTCGCTTTTTTGCGATTGCGCTTATTTTAATTTGTATCTACCAATTGTCTTTTACATGGATTGTTCGTAGTCATGAAAAATCAATGGATGCTAAAGCATCATCTTGGGTTAAAAAATTCCCGAAAGCTGAACAAGTATACCCTTCCAACAAGGAGGAACAATTACTTTATAACGACAGTATAAGTGATTTACAAAAATCATATTACAAGCGATTATTAGATAGTACTAAAGACTCGAAATTAGCTTTCGGCTTAACTACCTATGGTGAAGCTAAAGGAAAGGAATTGATGCTAGGCCTTGATTTACAAGGAGGTATGAGTGTGACAATGGAAGTTGGCTTAGATGGCTTAATCAAATCATTGGCAAATTATACAAAGGATCCTTCCTTTAATACTGCTTTGAGTAATGCTGTAATCAAAAAAGCAAATAGTCGAGCTGATTTAATCTCTTTATTTAGAGAGGAATATAAATTGGTAAACCCAACAGGTAAATTAGCCCCTCTTTTCGCAACAAGAAGCAACGGTAAATTAAAAATTGATGCATCTGATGATATGGTTGTTGCTTATTTAAGAGACCAATCAACAATTGCGTTTAACAACACATATAAAATTTTAAGAACTCGTATTGATAAGTTTGGCTTAGCTTCTCCTAACATTAATCCAGACCCTACCAAAGGTATTATCAGCATTGAATTGGCTGGTATTACGGATAAAGATAGAGTTCGTTCTTATTTACAATCAACTGCAAACCTTCAATTTTTCGAAGTCTATACTTTAGAAAATAGAGATGTTGTAAATGGAATTACTGCTGCCGACAAAGCAATTGAAGCTAGTTTAGCTGGTATTACGGATAGCAATTCAATTGCTAAAATGGATACTTCTAAATTGAATCCTAATAAGAATCCATTATTAAAATTGGTTCAATTCACACAACCTTATCAAGGTAAAAATGGTCAAAACATTTATCCTGGTGAAGTAGGTTATACATTGAAAAAAGATACTGCTAAATTAAATGCATGGTTAGCGCTCCCTGAAGTAAAATCAAAGTTCCCATCTAATTTAGTATTTATGTATGGTAAAGTTGAATCTGAAGACGCAAAAGCAAAAGAGGTTC
Organism: uncultured Bacteroidota bacterium; assembly: GCA_903929425.1. Taxonomy (GTDB): domain Bacteria; phylum Bacteroidota; class Bacteroidia; order Chitinophagales; family Chitinophagaceae; genus Sediminibacterium. The sequence goes on along the minus strand of CAIYUO010000040.1, from coordinate 17,997 downwards.
TACCAATTTATGCCATTAAAACTTTGGATAACGGTCAAGCTGAATTAGAAGGTGACCATGTTGCAAATGCTGCACAAGATTTTGATGAGCGAGGTAAAGTTGCCATCAAAATGAACATGGATAAAGTAGGAACTACAATTTGGGCAAAAATGACTTCTAAAAATATTGGAAGACCATTAGCTATTGTACTTGATAATATCGTTTATTCTGCTCCAAATGTCAACGATGCAATTACGACAGGTAATTCATCTATCTCTGGAAACTACACTTTAAAAACTGCACAAGATTTAGCTGAAATATTAGAAAGCGGTAAATTACCAGCACCTGCTAAAATTGTTCAAGAACAACAAGTTGGTCCAACTTTAGGTAAAGCCTCTATTCAAGGTGGTTTGATGTCATTTGGCCTTGCATTTTTAGTGATTTTTGCCTTAATGCTTGTTTACTTTAATACTGGTGGATGGGTTGCTAATATTGCATTAGTTTTAAACTTACTTTTCACTATTGGTATTTTAAGTGCATTAGGTTTCACTTTAACTGCTCCAGGTATTGCTGGTTTAGTATTAACAGTAGGTATGGCTGTAGATACCAACGTAATTATATTTGAAAGAATAAAAGAGGAATTAACAAAAGGTAAAAGCTATCAAATGGCTGTTTCTGATGGTTATAAACGTTCAATGTCTCCTGTATTGGATGCACACGTTACTACCCTTTTAACTGCTTGTATTTTAGCTTACTTCGGATTAGGTCCAGTACTTGGATTTGCTACAACACAAATCATTGGTATTTTATTATCATTGTTTTGTGGAATCTTAGTATCTCGTTTAATTACGGACATTTATACAAGTAAAAACAGACACTTTGAATATTTCACAAAAGTTTCAAGATCTGTATTTAAACATGCCACTTTTAAATTCATTGAATTCAGAAAGTACGCTTATGTATTATCTGCAGTTGTTTTAGTTATGGGTATTGCGTCATTCTTCAACGGATTTGACCAAGGTGTTGAATTTGCTGGTGGTAGAAGTTATACTGTAAAATTCAAGAATGCCGTAAATATTGAATCAGTTCGCGAGGACTTAAAGAAAGTATTTGGTGAAGCACCGATCATTAAAACGGTGGATACTAAAAATCAAATTAACATTACTACTTCTTATAAAATTAAGGAACAAGGAAATAATATTGATAATGAAGTTGAAAACTTATTATTCAAAGGATTAGCAAAACAATTACCAACAGGAACATCTTATAAAGAGTTTGATACTCAATACAAGCAAAGTTCTCAAACAGTATTGCCTACTATTTCTGATGATTTAAAAGCAGGTGCAACAAAAGCAACAATTTTTGCTTTGATTGCTATTTGTTTATACATCTTTATTCGTTTCCGTGATTGGAGATATTCTTTAGGAACTATCTTCTCCTTATTACACGACGTATTTGTAACATTGATTGTATTTAGTTTCTTAAGAAAAGTAGTACCCTTCCCATTAGAAATTGATCAGCATTTTATTGCTGCAGTTTTAACGGTAATTGGTTTCTCTATGAATGATACTGTAATTGTATATGACCGTATTCGTGAAGATTCTAAGATAATGAAGGGTGCTGATAATGCAAGTATCATTAACCGTGCAATTAATGAAACATTAAGCCGTACTGTAATGACTTCATTAACCGTATTCATTGTAATCTTAATCTTGTTCATTTTTGGTGGAGAGGTAACAAGAGGATTTGCATTTGCAATGTTAATAGGTATCATTACCGGTACTTACTCTTCTATCTTCGTTGCTGCACCTGTTTTGGTTGATTTTGCAAAAAATAAACCATTAGGACAAGCTGAAAAGAAAAAGAAATAATTTTTAACTGATTATATAAAAAGGCCTCGCTGAAAAGTGAGGCCTTTTTGTATCCAACCTTTCATTATTTTTAATAAGTATCAATATTTTATTTCTCACTCTCAGCTTCGAATTACGCTAAAAACTCATAAATGCATCTAAAATTGTGAACTCGCTTCGCTCAGACATGCACAATTTTTTAACGATGCATTTACTCCTTTTTTTTACGCTATTCTCAGATGTTCGTGCGTAAACAAATATGGATACTAAAATTTGCTTAATGTATAATGTTATAAAATTATTGTAAAAGATTTTGAAGTACAATCCAATAAAAAGGCCCCAGAAATCTGAGGCCAATAATTTAGTCAACTAATTCTGTAATGGTTACACTGCGAAGCTGGTGCCACAACCACAGGTGCTTGAAGCATTGGGGTTGTTAAAGGTAAAACCACGACTGTTTAACCCTCCCTGCCAATCAATATTCATCCCATACAAATAAATTTGATGAGAAGGTTCCATACAACAAGGTATGCCCTCAAAAACGAACTGTGAATCACCTTCTTTAGGAACGTCAAAGCCTAAAACATAGGTCATTCCCGAACATCCACCTCCTTTGACTCCAACTCTTAATTTTTGTTGTTGATCAAAATCAGGTTCACTCATTAATCTAGTTAATTCAGCGACTGCACTTTCCGTAAAGTTAACTGGGGTATTTAATATTGTATCAGTTGCCATATAATAATTTGAATTACAAAATTACAACAAGTAAGGGATATGTAATTGACCCTAAATATCGAAAATAGGAAAATTAACCGGCTATCAAATTGTATATTTTTCGTAAATTGGACTATGCAAGAACAAGTGAAAAAGACAGACAGTGGGATACCTATCAAAAAAGTATATACCGAGTCTGATTTACCTAATAACTTAAACGGCGAACTTCAACCAGGAAGTTTTCCCTATACGAGAGGAGTACAGGCTGATATGTACCGTGGAAAATTATGGACAATGAGGCAATATGCAGGATTTTCAACTGCGGAAGAAAGCAATAAACGTTATCATTTTTTACTATCTCAAGGTGTAATGGGTTTAAGTGTTGCTTTTGATTTACCTACACAAATTGGTTATGACCCTGATCATAGTTTATCGGATGGAGAAGTTGGTAAAGTGGGTGTGTCAATTTGCACCTTAGCTGATATGGAAACCTTATTTAATGACATACCATTGGATAAGATTAGTACATCCATGACCATTAATTCTACTAGTTTTATTTTACTTGCCTTATATGTTGCATTAGCCAAAAAAAGAGGAATTGATATAAAGCAATTAACAGGAACCATCCAAAATGATATTTTGAAAGAGTACGCTGCAAGAGGAACCTATATATACCCTCCAAAGTATTCCATGCGCATCATTACCGATATTTTTGAATGGTGTGGTTTCAACTTACCTAAATGGAATAGCATAAGTATTTCTGGTTATCATATTAGAGAAGCAGGAAGTACTGCAGTGCAGGAAGTAGCATTTACTTTAAGCAATGGTAAAGCTTATGTAAAGGCGGCTATTGAAAAAGGATTAGACATTAATGTTTTTGGAAAGCGGCTCTCCTTCTTTTTTAATGCACACAATAATTTATTTGAAGAAGTTGCTAAATTTAGAGCAGCTCGAAAAATGTGGGCAGAAATTATGAAGGAGTTGGGTGCTACCGATGAAAAAGCTTTAATGTTACGTTTTCATACACAAACTGGAGGCGCCACCTTAACAGCTCAGCAACCACATAACAATATTAGCAGGGTCACCATTCAAACTTTGGCAGCTGTCCTTGGCGGAACACAAAGTTTGCATACAAATGGTTTTGATGAAGCGCTTGGTTTACCAACCGAAGAAGCTGCAAGTATCGCTTTAAGAACACAACAAATTGTGGCTTTTGAAAGTGGCGTAACCGATACTGTCGATCCATTAGCTGGAAGTTATTTTGTTGAAAATTTGACAAACCAAATTGAAACTGAAGCCAATAAGCTTATCCAACAAATTGATCAAATGGGTGGCAGTGTGATGGCAATAGAAAATGGTTTTATGCAAAATAAAATTGCAGACAGTGCCTATGCTTACCAAAAAAATATAGAGTCTGGAGAAAAGATAATTGTTGGCGTCAACAAATTTATTTCTGAAATTAAAAATCCAATCCCAGTTTTAAAAATCGATGAAAGTATTAGACAGGATCAAATAAATAAACTCAATAAAATAAAAGAAACAAGAAATCAAGCCAATGTAGACAGCTGTTTGATGGCCATAAAACAAGCAGCTAAAGGAACTGACAATTTAATGCCTGTTGTTATTGATGCCGTTGAAAACTATTGCACCTTAGGTGAAATAGCCGATATACTTCGCTCGGTATATGGCGAATATCAAGCATAACTCATAACCTTATTTAATACTTATATAAAACAGTTACAGAAAAAACTTATATAATCAGTTATAGAAAAAAATTTTATAAAACATTAGTAAAATAAATATCTTAAAATATCCTAAATATCCAACAATGCGTAAATTACTACTTTTAGCTATCGTGGCATTCAGTTCCATTTCAATGAATGCACAAGAACTTCCAAAAAATTATGCTTCTTTATTAAAAGAAGTGGAACCACAATTAATTAGTTGGAGAAGACATTTCCATGAATTCCCTGAACTTTCAAATAGAGAAGTTAACACCGGAAAATATATTGCTGATTTTTTAAAAACATTACCGAATGTTGAAGTAAGATATCCTGTTGCTAAAACGGGTGTTGTTGCTGTTTTAAAAGGTGGCAAACCAGGTCCAGTGATAGCGCTGAGAGCTGATATTGACGCGCTCCCTGTATTTGAACGCACTCCTGTCCCATTTGCATCAAAAGTGACAAGTGAATACAATGGTCAAAAAGTTAGTGTGAGTCATGCATGTGGTCATGATTCTCATACGGCTATGTTAATGGCAACAGCTAAAGTATTAAGTGCATTGCAAAAGGATATGCCAGGTACTGTTGTGTTTTTATTTCAACCTGCTGAGGAAGGAACACCTGGCACTGAAGAAGGTGGTGCTCAATTAATGATTAAAGAAGGTGCATTGGATGATCCAAAAGTAGAAGCAGTTTATGGTATACATATTTCATCACAAACACCAGTAGGAACTTTGAAATATAAGTCAGGTGCATTTATGGCATCGTCTGACTGGTTTACCATTAAAGTAAATGGTAAAGGTAGTCATGGATCACAACCTTGGGGTGGCGTTGACCCAATTGCAGCATCAGCACAAATTATTGAAGGTTTACAACATATTGTAAGTCGTCAAATGGATTTAACCAAAGCTCCTCTAGTAATTACTGTGGGTACGATTAATAGTGGTGTACGCTCAAACATTATTCCTGAAACAGCTGAAATGACAGGAACCATTAGAACATTGGATAGCAAAATGCAAGAAGATGTACATGAAAGAATAAAGCACACAGTTAAAACAATTGCTGCAAGTTCAGGTGCAACTGCTGATGTTAATATTGAAACCAAAACATTGGTTACTTATAATGACCCAGCATTGGTTAAAAAAACTTTACCTTCTTTAATAAAAGCAGCGGGTGAAGAAAATGTATCGGAATCAACATGGGTAACAGGTGCTGAAGACTTTTCATTTTATGCCGCTAAAGCACCTAGCTTTTTCTTTAATTTAGGGGGTTTGCCAAAAGGCACTGACCCAAGTAAAGCTGGCCCTCATCATACTCCTGATTTTTATTTAGATGAATCTGGATTTATCATTGGCGTAAAAGCTTTTACTCAACTGGTATTTGATAACGCTAAATCCAAATAATTAATATTCAAATTATCAATAAAAAATAAGGAGTCTCAAAAGGACTCCTTATTTTTTTTATATTTATTTAGTATAATTCCTGGCGCCAAAAAGTAAGCTACCTATTCTAACCATATTGCTACCTTTTGATATCGCTAAAGCATAATCACCACTCATACCCATGCTTAAAACATCAAACTGACCATTTGGGAAAGCCATTTTTGCTTTATCAAAATAAGTTTTAAGTATTGTAAACTCCTGATTTAATAATTGTTGGTTATCAGAAAAACTTGCCATACCCATTAAACCTCTAATTCGAACATTTGTATAACTAGACAATCTTTGACTCAATAAAAATTCGTGTAGAGCGGGTCCGTCAAAACCAAATTTTGTTTCTTCTGTTGCTATGTGAACTTGTAGCAAACAATCAATTATCTTATTTTGCTTTAGCCCTTGCTTATTAATTTCCTGTAATAATTTTTCTGAATCCACCCCATGAATCATATAAACAAACGGAGCAATATATTTTACTTTATTAGATTGTAAATGACCAATAAAATGCCAATGAATATCATTTGGTAAACTAGCTTGCTTATCAACTAACTCCTGAACATAGTTTTCACCAAAATCTCGATGACCTAATTCATATAAAGTTTGAATATCCTCATTAGGCTTGGTTTTACTAACCGCAATTAGCTTAACTCCCTGATCGGTTAATTCATTTATTATAGAAAGATATTGTTGTGTATTTACAGCCATTTTATTTATACTAATTTATACTTTACTACAAATTTACACTTTATCTGGTAATGCTTCTTCCAATCACCATTTTCTGAATCTCACTAGTCCCTTCATATATTTGGGTGATTTTAGCATCACGCATTAATCTTTCTACATGAAATTCTTTTACAAAGCCATATCCACCGTGTATTTGAACAGCCTCCGTAGTAACCCACATGGCAGTATCACTCGCATGTAGTTTTGCCATGGCTGCCGTCGTGGTATAATCCAAATGATTGTCTTTTTCCCAAGCTGCTTTATAGCAAAGTAAACGAGCCGTTTCAATTTTAGTAGCCATTTCAGCCAATTTAAATTGAATCGCTTGATGTTCATGTATGGGTTTACCAAAAGTTTTTCTTTGTTTACTATAAGCAAGTGCTAGTTCATATGCACCACTAGCAATCCCTAATGCCTGAGCAGCAATTCCAATACGTCCACCATTTAATGTTTTCATTGCAAAATTAAATCCAAAGCCATCCTCACCGATTCTATTTTCTTTCGGCACTTTAACATCAGCAAATGAAACTGCATGCGTGTCACTACCTCTTATTCCCATTTTGTTTTCTTTCACACCCACTGTGATGCCAGGTGTGTCTTTTTCTACTATAAAAGCATTAATCCCTTTATGACCTTTTGTATAATCAGTTTGTGCAATGACTAAATAAATACTTGCAGTGGATCCATTGGTAATCCAATTTTTTACCCCATTAATAACATAGTGATCTCCATTATCGACGGCACTTGTGTGCTGATGTGTAGCATCACTTCCGGCTTCAGGTTCACTTAGCAAAAAGGCGCCAATATGTAATTGTCCATCTATATTCCCTTGCGCCAAATGAGTTAAATATTTTTGTTTTTGATGTTCCGATCCAAAATGCTCCAATCCCCAACATACTAAACTATTATTGACACTCATCGCAACACTTATACTACTATCTATTTTACTAATTTCCTCCATTGCCAACACATAACTAATGGTATCCATCCCTGCACCACCATAAGTTGGACTCGTCATCATCCCCAAGAATCCTAAATTAGATAATGCTAATAAAATGTCTTTTCCAACAATTTGTTTTTCATCTCTTTCAATGACACCTGGTAAACATTGTAATTGAGCAAACTCTCTTGCAGCAGTTTGAATCATTAACTGCTCGTCGGTTAGTTTAAAATCCATGTGAATTTAATTTGGATAAATTTACGCTAACATTTGTTAGTAGGCAAATTATTTTAATTCCAATTTATACTGGATAATTTGAGCCATGACTGATTTGTCATAATCGTTAATTAGGGCTGTACTATCTTGTCTGAAATGTCGCTTAAACGCAAGCATCGCTGCTGTGGTATCCTTTACATCATAACCAATTAAAGCTAATGCATACGGAATGGAAATATTATTTTGTAAAGAAAATTCCGAGCTAGGATTAAACCATATACCATATCCTTTTTGAGCAAGTAAAGACCAAGGAAAATTTATATTTGGATCATTTTTTCTTGTAGGGGCAATGTCGCCATGTCCTATAAAATTAGGAACAGGTATCTTATATTTATTTTTCAAAACTGCAAGCAAATTTAATAAACTGTTTATTTGTTGGGGTTCAAAGGGTTCAAAACCGTTATTGTCTATTTCAATGCCAATGGAGCTTGAATTAATATCCGTATTGTTACCCCATTTTGCAATACCACCATGCCATGCTCTATAATAATCATTGAGCATGTGATGCACTGTTCCATCTTTACAAATAACATAATGCGCACTTACTTTTGTTCTTTCTAAAGTAAACGTTTTTAATGTTTGTTCGCATGAATTTTGTGCAGTATGATGTATAATTACAAAATTAGGTTTGCGTAAATCAAAATTGGTAGTACCTACCCATTGAGGAGCAAATATTCCATTTAATGAGTCTGCAACATCAAATGGTTTAGCTTTTAATTCCTTAATTAGTTTTTTAGCTTGTTGTTTATAGTAGCCATTTGTTTCCTTATATGGAAATGTATTGCATGCAAATGCAAAAACAATAGCGATGAATAAATAATATCTAATAAATATAGTTTTCATAAGGGATTCGATAATTTATAAATTATAATTCAACGCTTGGCTCTTGTTGACTGAGGCAATGAAAACTACCCAAGCCCCAAATAATATCAGTTGAATCAATCCCCACTACTTCCCTATTTGGGAAACAGGTTTGTAAAATTTGCATTGCTTTATCGTCATTAGCGCATCGATAAGTTGGCATAATGATGTGTCCATTACTAATATAAAAATTAGCATAAGAGGCAGGCAACATTTGATCCTCGTATATAACATCAGCAGGCATCGGCAACTCCACAATATTTAATTGTTTCCCATTTGCCAAACGCATTTCCTTTAACTCCTTTAAATTTTGTTGAAGTAATTCATAATTCTCTGATAATACGTTTGTTTCAACTACCGTAACGACTGTGTCCTCATTAACAAAACGTACAGTATCATCAATATGACCGTCGGTATCGTCACCCACGATTCCTTCTGATACCCATAATACTTGTTCAACACCATAGTAATTACATAAATATCTTTCAATTTGATCCTGACTTAATTCCGGATTTCTATTTGAATTTAATAAACAACATTTAGAAGTTAATACAGTTCCTGCTCCATTAAAATCCACCGAGCCACCCTCCATAATAATGTTTGGATAAAATACAGGCAGGTTTAATGCCTTTGCAATATGTGTTGGAATTTCGTCGTCCAAATCAAATGGAGGGTATTTTCCACCCCATGCATTTATATTCCAGTCAATAATAGCCTTAGGTTGATCCTTATTATTTCTTAATAAAAATGATGGCCCATGATCCCTACACCATGCATCATTGGTGGGATGTAAATAAAATTGAACCTGTGTTAAATCAACTCCAGCCAACTCTAACATTTTAGCTGCAGACTGTCTCATTTTATCATTAACTACATTGATACAAACACGTTCAGTTAAGGAAACCACTTTTATAAATTCACAATAGGATGGATAAATAGTAGTTATTTTACCCGGCCAACTTTCTTCCTTATGAGGCCAGCTTAACCACATAGCATCATGCTTTGCAAATTCTGCAGGAAAATAATATCCTAATGATTTTGGAGTAGGTGAACTATTAAGCATTTTGTTCGTCAATATATCTTTTAGTAATGGGTTGGTATGAATCTATACGTCGATCGCGTAAAAATGGCCAATGTGTTCTATAGCTATCTGATTTATCAGTGTCAATATCAACAACAGCAACTTCTTCCTGATCGTGTGAGGCTTTGTATAGCAAAGTGCCAAATGGATTGCTAACAAAACTTCCGCCCCAAAATTTCATTAATCCATTTTGTTCCAATCCTACACGATTTACACTTATTACAGGTACTCCATTGGCAACTGCATGACTGCGTTGTATAGTTTGCCATGCATTGTATTGTTCAGTATTAGTTGCTTCATCTTGTGCAGTTGCCCAACCAATTGCAGTTGGATAAAACAACATTTCGGCACCCATTAAACTTGTTATTCTTGCGGCTTCAGGATACCATTGATCCCAACAAATTAAAACACCAATGGTTGCGAATTTAGTTTTAAATACTTTGTAGCCTAAGTCACCTGGTGTGAAATAAAATTTCTCGTAATAAGCAGGATCATCAGGGATATGCATTTTACGATACTTTCCTAAATAAACCCCGTCAGCGTCAATTACCGCAGTTGTATTGTGGTATAAACCTTCGGCTCTTTTTTCAAATAAAGAAGCTATTATAACAATCCCTAATTCTTTTGCAATTAAACAAAGTTCATCGGTGGTTTTTCCAGGGATGGGCTCAGCTAATTTAAAGTTCTCATAAGCTTCCACATCACAAAAATATAGGGAGGTATATAATTCTTGTAAGCAAATTATATTTGCTCCACTTTTAGCAGCTTCTCTAATTTTTTGAATAGCCTTAATTTTATTTGCTTGCACATCATTTGAGCAAGACATTTGAATTAAACCAACTTTAACAATTGCCATATCTTAAATTATAAAGTAATGATTAGTATATATAAATATTTTAAACTTAGGTTTTGTTTTGAATGATTGCATCCAAACTTCCAATGCCTAATAATTTTTTTGTAATAAAGCCTTCGGCATATTGAACACCAATTTGTTGCCCCAATTCTTTTGCACGACCTTTCACAAATTCTAAAAATGCAGTTCCTGAAATGAAAGTTTCAGGTTCAATTGAATTGGGATCATAAAACTGTGAACTATGGGCCAAAATAGCTTCCATTTTTTTATCCATAAACGCACTTATATCAACTACAAAATTTGGTGTTAAACTTCGCGATTGAATATAATGAAAAACCTGAGTGGGTCTCCAAGCAGCTTGTTCCATTCCACTATGCATTGATTTCAATTTTGTTAAGCCTGATAAAAAAGCAGCATCCTCTACTAATTTCGCTGCTCTACCGTGATCCGGATGACGATCCTCAGGTGCGTTACAAAAAATAATGGAGGGTTGAAAACGACGAATGGTTTCAATAATTGAAAATTGATGCTCATTATTGTTTTCAAAAAAACCATCAGCCATTCCTAAATTTTCTCGAATTGTCAATCCCATTACCTCACTTGCTAATTGAGACTCTTTTAATCTTTGAGAAGTTGTTCCTCTTGTACCTAATTCACCTTTAGTTAGATCAATGACCCCTACTTTTTTCCCTTCCGCTATGGCACTTAATAAAGTACCTGCACAACCTAATTCAACATCATCTGGATGTGCACCAAAAGCAAGTATATCTAATTTTAGCATGGTTTGTTGTTAAGGTTAACAAAGGTAATATAATTGACACTGTTTGCGTTGACTTTAAACAAAAAACCCTCTCTTGCCAAAGCAAGAAAGGGTTCGATAGGGTATAAAATATACCTTTTAAAACAAGGTATTTTATGCTTTTTTTGCGTAACGCTTGTTGAACTTATCAATACGTCCAGCTGTGTCAACTAACATATTTTTACCTGTGTAAAAAGGATGTGAAGTGTTTGAAATCTCCAATTTAATAACTGGGTATTCATTACCGTCTTCAAACAAAATGGTTTCTTTAGTTACAGCAGATGATTTACTTAAAAAAGTAGTTCCGTTACTCATGTCTTTGAAAACTACAAAACGATAGCTTTCTGGGTGGATACCTTGTTTCATTATGATGAATTTTTAAGGAAGCACGGTTTTTGCCGTACAATTATTTAATAGGTGGCAAAACTAGCTTAAAACTGGCTTTTCGCCAAATTTATAAGCTTAAAGTAAGGCAAGAAGTTATATAAAATGTATATTTTTTTAAGACTTCATATTGATAAACTGCAACGGTACACCAAAATTTTCGGTTCTACATGCAGCTATAACATCCTGTAAATCATCAATTTTCTTCCCTGTTACACGAATAATATCATCCATGATGGCGGTTTGAACTTTTAACCCCTTATCCTTTATAAACTTCACAATCTTTTTGGCGTCTTCCTGCTTTAATCCGTTTCGAACAGGAACGTCCTTTTTAAAGGTTTTACCACTTGGCTGAGGCTCTTTGCTTAAATCAAAGGCATTTGCATCAAGACCCTGTTTAATAGATCTGCTTAAAAGTACATCCTCAATTTGTTGTACTTTCATTTCAGAGTCGGACTCTAATTTGATAACATAGTCCTTTTTATTTAATTCAATTACAACGTGTATCCCTTTGAAATCGAATCGATTAGTAATTTCTTTTTTAACAACATTCACGGCATTGTCTAATGCTTGAATGTCTACGGAACTCGCTAAGTCAAATGATGGCATAAAATAAAAATTAAACGTTTGTAATATTTTTGGGGAACCATTTTTTGGAAAAGATCAAAAAGATAAATCCTCCTAAAATTAAGAAAGTTGAAATTAATTCAGCTTGAGTAGGTTCAAAAGGTAAGGAATGTATTCGATTATTTACCCTGATTTTTTCAATTAAGAAGCGCTCTGAGCCAGCAAAAATTAGGTATATACCCGTTAAAATGCCTGGCTGAGTAATTCTTTTCCTGATCATCCACATAATACCAAATAAAATAAAAGTGCCTATCACCTCGTAAAAAGTTGTAGGATAAACAGGCATAGGCAATTGGTTACAATAATTTCCCAAACAACCGGGAATAGCTACCCCTTCATTCACTACATTATGTGGGTAGGTATATGCCCACATCCAATCAGGTAACCAGGAAAATGGTTTAGGCGAAAAATTGGGAATACCCCAGTCGCCATCACCACTCATATGACATCCGATTCGTCCAGCTGCATATGCAAATAACATAGTTGGTGCCATTGCATCAGCAAAATGAATCACCCGAATTTTAAATCGTCGTACATAAAATATTATTGCAATGGTTGCAATGATTAATCCACCATAAAAAGTTAAACCACTAAATGAAATTAATGAACCAATCGGATCCTTTGCAAAGTCATCTAAATTTTCAAGGTTATGAAATATTTTAGCGCCAATGAATCCCCATAAAGCAGCTTGTAAAACAATATCTCCCACTCTATCATGTGGCCAAACTGAATAAGTTTTAGTAATTACTTTGTCTAATTTCACTTTATCTTTTTCCCTCCATTTAAGATACGTCATAATAAGCGCTACTAAAAATCCTGCAGCCCAACTACCTTGTAATGACAATATAAAACTTTGCGTATTATTAAGCGCATTTTCAATAACAAAAGCCCCAATGATTTTAAATCCAAATAAAAATCCAAAAATAAAACTTGTTATTAATTCCGATATAGTGGCAGGTGCTCCTTCTGTGAAATTTTCTTCAATTGAAATAAATTCCCCCAATGCTTCCTTACGTTTCAATTCCTTATATAATACATAGCCAGACGCCACAAAAGCCAGAGCCACAAAGAATCCAAAGGAATTAACTAATTTTAATGCATTTAATTTCAACCCTAATAAGTCTTCCAATAAATAATATAAATTAGGATACATGTTTTCGTATAATTGTATAATGCAATGTTAGCAAGAAATATCCACTTAAACCTATTTAGCTAAAAAAAAGGCCACACTAGAAAGTGCGGCCGTATTTTACTAACCCATCTAAAAACAAAAACCTTTACTATTTTTATTAATTACAATGTTGATTAAACAATGAAATTAAATGTTGTGCGATTACTTGAGCAGGAGTTCCTTCAATATGATGACGTTCAACCATACTTATTAATTCTCCATTTTTAAATAGTGCAATTGCTGGAGAAGATGGTGGATAAGGTAAGTGATATTCTCTTACTTTATTTACAGCTTCTAAATCATACCCTGCAAATGTAGTTGTGATTCTATCTGGTTTAACTGTTGCATTTGCTACTGCCATTAAAACACCTGGACGACAAGCACCTGCTGAACAACCGCACACAGAATTTATCACTACCAAAGTTGTACCATCATTTTTAATTGCACTCTCTACTTCTGATGCTGTTGTTAAATCTTCAAAACCATTATCAACTAATTCAGCTTTCATTGGTATAACTATCTCTACAGGGTACATAACTTCTACTATTTGTATCAAAATTAGGGATTTTCAAAATCCCCTACAAATTTGTTTTAACGCCATTTTGGCGATTTACGAAAAATTAACATTGTGATTTTACGTCGTTTTGGCATAAAAAAGGCCTTAATTTTTGAATTAAGGCCTTTTTTATATGTTATTTACCTATTTAGCGTAAATAACCCAATATTTTCAACATGCTTTGAGCAGATTGTTCTTTCGCATACACCCAATCCACCATTTTTCCAGTTTTAGGGTCTTTTTCTACTATTACATGCTTCGGTGATGGAATCAAGCAATGCTTAATACCACCGTATCCACTAATTTGATCTTGATAGGCTCCTGTATGAAAAAATCCAACATATAGTGGTTCGCTATTTTCATCGGCCTTATCTCCTTTATCATCATCTTTTAACTTAGGTAGGAATACCTCATTAATATGTTCCTCGGAATCATAATAATCATGACTATCGCAAGTAATACCTCCTAATACCACCCGTTGATAATCGTTTTCCCATTTATTAACTGGGAGCATTAAAAATTTCTCTCCAATACCCCAAGTATCCGGAAGCGTTGTGATAAATGATGAATCAATCATATACCAACACTCTCTATCATTTTGTTTTTTCTCAGCAAGTACTTTATAAATATGCGCCATGCTCTCGCTCACCGTGTAGCTTCCAAATTCAGTATATATATTGGGCATTGGTACTTTTGCTTTTTTACATGCCTTTTTGATATTGGAAACAATCTCATTAATCATGAATTGATAATCGTATTCAAATCCTAAGGAATGCTTAATTGGGAAACCACCGCCAATATTGATAGAATCTAACTCAGGACAAATTTTCTTTAATTGACAATATAAGTTGATAATTTTATTCAACTCTGACCAATAATATATATCATCTTTTATGCCTTTATTTAAAAAGATATGAAGCATTTTTAATTGAAACTTATCTTCATATCCTTCAATCTCATCCACATAAAATTCTAGAATATCTTTAGCGCGAATACCTAATCGAGAAGTGTAAAAAGGAAAACTAGGCTCTTCCTCAGCTGCTACACGGATTCCAACTTTAAATGGTTGCTTCGCATTGCGCTTATAAAATTGTAATTCTTCCACATTATCCAATACTGGAATTACATTTTTAAAACCTGTATTAATCAGCTTGGTAATTCTGCTTGTATAAGTTTTTTGCTTATAACCGTTACAAATAATAAATATGTCCTTATTTATCTTACGACGCTTGTATAACTGATTGATGATTTCTATATCATATGCGTAAGATGTTTCTAAATGAACACCATGAGACAAAGCTTCCTCCACCACAAATGAAAAGTGTGAACTTTTAGTACAATAACAATAAAAATATTCGCCTTCATATTTATGTTTCTTAAAAGCAACATCAAACATTTTTTTTGCCTTATTAATTTGCATACCAATTTTAGGTAGGTAAGTTAATTTTAAAGGGGTGCCGTGTTTTTCAATGATCGCTTTTAAATCCAAACCATTAAACTCCAAATATCCATTGTCATTTTTATCAAATCCTTCTTGTGGGAAATGAAAGGTTTGTTCAACTAAGGAGGTGTAAGTATTGTTCATTGCGCAGCAGGTTTGTTAGTTGTTATTTTTAGAACACAAAAATAGTTCTTTGAACGGATATATAGGGTAAAAAAAATGCCCCCGTTTATGGGGGGCATTTTAAAATCATTATTGAAATAATTTTGAGGCTTTATTTTTTAAAAAGCTGAGAAATTATCCCTTAACAGATTGAACTAAAGCTTTGAAAGTAGCAGGCTCGTTCATTGCTAAATCGGCTAATACTTTACGGTTTAAATCAGAACCTTTTTTCACCATCAAATTAATGAATTGGCTATACGTTAAACCTTCTTCTCTAACTGCTGCGTTAATACGTGCAATCCATAAAGTACGGTATTCACGCTTCTTTAATTTACGACCAACATATGAGTAAGTCAACCCTTTCTCTAATACGTTTTTGGCAACGGTATATACGTTTTTACGCTTACCATAAAAACCTTTTGCTTGGTCTAATATTTTTTTTCTTCTTGCTCTAGATGCAACGGCATTTTTTGAACGTGGCATAATTAATATTTTTTTGAATCTACGTCTACTTGGACTTTGACTCGGTTAATTTAAAATTGTGATAATTAATTAAATGGAGTCTATCCTTTTAATCTTAATAAACGTAGAACGAAATCCTTGTTAGTAGATCCTACTAAACCTTTCTTTCTCATTGCTCTTTTACGCTTTGTTGATTTCTTGGTAAGGATGTGTCTTTTGAACGCTTTTTGGAAGGTGATTTCACCTGTTCCTGTAACTTTAAAACGCTTCTTTGCGCTTGAGTTAGTTTTTACTTTTGGCATTATTATAATCTTAACGATTACTCCCTACTGGCGGTCTTGCACGGGCGAGACACTTGTTGAGCCTTGTGGGAAATGGATGGCGAAGGTAGTACAAGTAGAGAATATAGCAAACAAAAAGGCCCTCAATTTGAGGACCTTTGACAAAATTTCTATTGGAAATCAGCAATTTAGCTGACTAGTTTTTAAAATACTAAGCGGTTGGCTTCTTTTTACCACCTGCTTTTGGTTGGAAAATGGCAAACATTCTCTTTCCTTCTAATTTAGGCATGCTCTCTAAAGTACCTGCTTCCGCTAATCTTTCGGCAAATTTCAATAAAAGCAATTGACCACGATCCTGGAACATAATAGCACGACCTTTAAATTGAACATATGCTTTTACTTTATTTCCGTCTTGCAAAAACTTTTCAGCATGTTTAGCTTTAAAATCAAAGTCATGATCATCAGTTCCTGGCGTGAAACGAATTTCTTTAATTTCTGATTGTTTCGAGTTCGCTTTCATCTCCTTTTCTTTACGTTTTTTCTCGTAAAGAAACTTTTTATAATCTATCACTTTACATACAGGAGGATTGGCAGTTGGAGAAATCTCCACTAGGTCCAAACCTTGGTCTGCAGCGATTTTCAGCGCTTCTTGTGTGTTGTAAACTCCTACGGTGATGTTGTCACCTACCAATCTAATTTCTGGAACTCTGATACGATCATTAATACGATGTTCTGGTTCTTGTTGTCTTTGAAACCTTGGGTTGAAACGGGGTCCTCTGTTCGGTAATGCCATTAATTGTTAAAACGTTGTTTAAGTGTATAAAGATAGTGATTTTACGCTTCTGGCGCCATTCTTTCCGTAATTTCTTCCACCACTTTAGCTAAGAATGTTGATTTGTCCAACATTCCCAAGTCTCCTTTACCCTGGCGACGAACAGAAAGCTTGCTTTCAGCGACTTCTTTCTCACCTATCACCAACATATAAGGCACTTTCATTATTTCGGTATCACGGATTTTTTTACCAATTTTCTCATTGCGATCGTCAATTTCAACACGCACTCCTGCTTTCTTTAACTCCGCAAATACTTCCTGCGCGTATGGCATGAACTTATCAGAAATAGGTAAAATTTTAACCTGCAATGGCGCTAACCAAACTGGGAATTTTCCTGCGTAATGCTCTAATAAAAAGCCAATAAAACGCTCATGGGTTCCTAAAGGTGCACGGTGTATAATTAAAGGAGTTTCAGGCTCGTTGTCCTTGTTAGTGAAATTTAAATTGAAGCGTTTTCCTTGTGCAAAATCCACTTGGTTTGTAGCAAGTGTAAACTCTCTACCAATCACACTCCAAATTTGAACGTCAATTTTAGGGCCATAAAATGCACCCTCGTCTTGTACTTCTACAAAAGGTGTTCCGGTTTCAATTAAAACTGCACGCACCATAGCTTCAGTTTCTAACCAAAGTTCAGGTTCGTTAATATATTTCTGACCCAATTTAGCTGGATCATGTAAACTTAATCGCATCACATACTTGTCAATTCCAAATATCTTGAAATACTTCAAATACATTTCATTTACCGCACGAAACTCTGCAGCAAATTGCTCCTTAGTACAATAAATATGCGCATCATTCATGTGCAAACAACGCACACGCATTAAGCCAAACAATTCACCTGACTGCTC